>NZ_AULZ01000008.1 GCF_000422545.1 Desulfocurvibacter africanus subsp. africanus DSM 2603 | reverse complement strand
ATTTTGCTTTTGAAAATGCTCTGCAAGCCATGCGTCGGCATGGCTTGCCGCCGCGTAGGCGTAGGCGCAATTCACTTGCGCCGTCAACGCCGGAGGGGGCGTCTTAAAAGCAATCTGCTTTATTGCCTTGGAGTTCCCGACTGCCTGCGGCCTGCGCGGTAAGCAGGAGCTTCAGGGCCCGGCCCGAGGAGTCCAGGCCGGCCAGCATGCGCAGGAAGCGATCTTCGGAGCCTTGAGATCGGGCGGCGGCCTGCGCGGCGCACAGTTCTTCCAGACCTGGCCCATGGCGATGGACCTTGAGGTTGAGCAGAGCGAGCCGCAGGCCCAGCCGCCAGTCGCGGGGCTGATGCAGGCACAAGTGGGAGAGCAGGCTGAGCCGGCTGGCCTCGGTGCCGCGTTCGCGCCCCAGGAGCATTTCCAGGTTGCGTGTGGCCTCCAGGTCCCGGACGTCGTGTTTGAGGGCCAGCAGCAGACAGTGATGGGCCGTTGACGGCGTATGGCGCTCCAGGGCGAAGCGGAAGCCAGGCTCCATGCAATGGCCCAGGCGGGTCAGCTCGGCCGCCCAGGCCTTGGCCAAGCCTGCCGGATCCGGCGATTTCGGCAGACGCGCCGCGTCCTGTTTGCCCATGTCCAGCAGCCGGCGATGCCACAGGCTCAAGGCCAGCTCGTGCTCGCCCAGGAATTCGGCAGCCATGGAGCCGGCGCAGAGCACCTCGGGCTCTACAGCGCCGGCCTTGGCCAGTACGATGCCAGCCAGGGCGCGCACGGCGGCCGGTCCCAGATGCTCGGCGGCCAGCTGAAAGCGGGCCTGGAGTACGGCAGGGGTTTGCTCCAGGGGAGCCAGCAGGGCGTTCAGCACATCGGCCCGCAAGTTCAGGATGCCATCCCTGGCCAGGGTGTGCAGGGTCAAGGCCATGGCCTCTTCGTCGCGGCCGGGCTCGCGCGTGCCTGCCGGAAGTCCGGCGGCCAGTTCCAGCAGCCTGGCTGCGCGATGTTGCGGCAGGTGGCAGATCTGCACGCGTTCCCAGCCGGCTCTGGCCATGCGCTCGGCCTTGGTGGGGTTGCGCAGCAGAAAACCGATGCGCTCGTCCAGCTCCAGCACGTCGGTGAAGACGAGCATCTCGCGCTCGGGCGCGAACAGCTCCGCAAGGCCGGGGCCGGTGTCGGGTGTGACCGCGGCGCAGCCGCAGGAGGCGGTCTCGAAAAGCCGGAAGTTGATCTCGCCGCAGATGGCCTCGTTGGGCGCGATGCGCGCGCGGTCGTATGTGTCGAGCATGTCCGCATAGGACAGGTCGGCTTGATGGCTGGCGTCGAAGCGCGCGGTCAGATGCTGGATCATCCAGGTCCGCGCGGGACGATGCTCGGTCATGCGGCCGATGAAATGCACGCCCAGATCACGCGAGCCCCAAGGTCTCCAGGCCCGTTCCAGCCCGTGCCAAGGCAGCCAGAAGGCCGGAACGCCCTGGGCGGCCAGCTCCTCGACCAGATGCGGCTGGGTGGTCAATGCGCCGTCGAACAGTCGTATATAGTGGCGGTGCCAGAACAGGTTCAGGTGCGTATCGACGGACCAGAAGAGCTTGGGGCAGCGCAGGGCAGGAAGGCCGGTGAGCACCACGCGCGGCCCGAGCGTCTCGACCTGCACGAGCAGGTCGGGAGCAAAGCGCTTGCGCGCCAACTCGGCGGCGATGTCCAGGATGCCGGGCTTTGGGTGCAGCGCGAGCACCTCATGGCCCAGGGCTTCAAGAGGTTTTTGCAGGGCATAGGGCGAGACGAGACAGATGCGCAGGCGTTCCACGGCAGGCAATCCTTGCATTGAGCTGCTTTAAAAGCGTGAGGCAGCAAGAAGCATTCCGTATAATATGAGACGGAAGCCGTTACGGAGAAATCAGCTCCTGGCGATCAGGGCGTGGAAGAAGAACTCGCCAAGCGGCCAATCCAGGGGCGAAGCGCCGGAAAGCAGGAGCCGCGCGCCGCTATGCTCGCGCAGCAGCATCTCGATTCGCTCCTCGTTTTCGGCGCGGTTCACGGTGCAGGTGATGTAGGCCAGCCTGCCGCCGGGGCGCAGGGCTGCGAGGGCATGTTCCAGGATGCCGGACTGCAGGGCGGTCAGGCCGGGCAGGTCGGTGGGCGAGCGTTTCCATTTGCTGTCGGGCCGGCGGCTGAGCACGCCCAAACCAGAGCAGGGTGCATCCACCAGCACCGTGCCGGGTTGGGCGGCCAGGGGCGCGGGAGCATCGGCACGGGCCAGGAAGGTGGACACAGCGGGCAGGCCCAGGCGGCGGGACTCGACCGGGAGCTGGCGCAGCCGCGCGAAGGTCACGTCGCTGGCCCATACGGGCGCTATGCCTTTTTCGATCAAAGACAAGGCCTTGCCGCCGCGTCCGCAGCAGCAGTCCCACACGGGCGTGGGCCAGCCGGTAGGCTCCAGAGCCGCCAGGGCAAGTTGCGAAGCCGCACTCTGGCGCGAGACCAACCCCTGGGTCAGGACGCTGTCCTCCACGGGACGCGAACCGGGCGCAAAGGCCAGGGTCCAGCCGTTGGCCGACAGGCATTCGGGCTTGGCGGCCAATTCGTCGCGCAAGGCCTGTGCGCTGGATTTTGCGGCGTTCACGCGCAGGCCCACGGCAGGCGGCACAATTTGAGCCTGGAGCAGCGCCAAGGCGGCCTCCCGGCCCCGCTCGCCCAGCCACAGCTCCACGATCCAGCGCGGGCAGGAGTAGTAGCGCGAGAGGAAGCCGGTTTCATCGCGGCTGCCCTGGCGAAAGAAGTCCGGGTTCAGGGCGTCGGCCCCCAGGCGCTCGACCGAGCGCAGCACGCCGTTGGCCATTTTGGACAAGCCCTGGCCGAAGTCGGCCTTTACCGCGTCCACGGCCCAGTTCACGGAGGCGTAGGCCGGCACGCGATCCAGGTAGGACAACTCATAGGCGGCCAGTCCGAGAACGAGGCGGACCCTGGCGGGCAGCTTGCCTGGAGCGCGCAGGAAATGGTCCAGCAGGGCGTCCAGGCGGCCCTTGAGGCGCAGGTAGCCGTAGGTCAGTTCCGTGGCCAGGCCGATGTCGCGGGGAGCAAGTCGCCGCGCGGTGATCTGCGTGTCCAGGGCGGCCTGGACGTCGGTGGACGTGTTCAGGGACTTGCTCACGGCCTCAAGGGCCGCGCGTCGTGCCGGTGGGATGCGATCCGCTGTCATGAATACCTAGGCGCTGGTGGGCGTGGTGTGTTCGTCGGTCTTGTCGGTCTTGTCGATCTGGCCGCTGTCCGCGTCCAGCGGGCGGGAAGGCTTGTCGGACTTGGCAGGCCTGGACCGCTTGGATGGTTTATCCGGCTTGGACTTGGCCGCGGCGTCGATTTCGGCCAACTGCGCGGGATCCAGGAAACGGCGCAGGGCCTGCTCAAGTTGCGGAAAAGGCACCAGGGTGTCCAGGCACGGGCCGTGGGGCCGCAGGTTGAGCACTCCGTACACGGGTAGTGGAAAGGTGTCTTGGATGCCGCTGGACAGGTCCCGTTCGCAGGCCACGGCCACAATGAGCCTGGGACGTTTCTGGACCACGATGCGCCGGGCGATGGTGCCGCCCGTGGCGATGGCCAGGTGCACGCCGTATTTGTCACGCAGCTCCAGCAATCCCTTGATGGGGCATTTGCCGCAGCGCACGCAGTTGTCGATGTCATAGGTCAGGCGATGGTCGCAGCGCGAGTTCTGCAGGCAATGGGGCATGAGTAGGAGCACCTCTTGCGGTGCGTAGGTCTTGGCCTCGGAGCGGACCAGCTCGTTGTTGACCTTGATGAAGGAGTTGCGGATGCGCTCCTTGGAAATGCCCAGGGCACGGCCCAGCAAGGTCATGAGCGGGAGGAACAGCTTCACGGTCATGCCGCGCTGGCGTTTGAAAAACGGGAAGCTGCGGCCCGTGGTGATGTTGAGCACGAGCCCGAGGGAGGCCCATAGGACAACCGAGACCAGGGCGCTCACGACCAGACCCCAGATCCACGGCGCGTAGGGATGGATGGCGTTCAGGCCCACGAAGGGCACGATCCACAGGAGCACGAAAAACAGGCAGACCAGACCGCTCGCGCCCAGGATCAGGCCGACGAACAGGCGCTTGCGGGCCTGGATCTCATCGTCGGAAGGCATTTCGGGCATGCGCAGGGGGTCCAGTGGTTTTTTTTGCTGCATGGGCACTCCTCGATGCCACTACCTAGCACAATCCGTGCAATGTTGCCACGGTGCAATGTGCATTGGGTGACATGGGGGCTTGGGGCGGCGTGTGCGGTTGCCCGGTCAGTTCCGGGCGTTTTCCTGGTCCGGCTGCCCGGCCTCCGCGCATGCGCTCGCGAGGTCGGGGCAGTTGCCCAGATAGCCGCAGGCAAAGGCCGTGGCGGGCATGGCCCGTTTGCCTTGAGGCTGCAGCATCGGCACGAGGTAGGCCCGGTCGCGGCAGGCGATGGCCAGCAGGCTGTCCTGCAGGCCCAGGAACTCGCCCGGCTTGGCCTCGGGCGGCAGCGGCCCGCCCAGGCGGCCGGGCTGAATGCCCAGGCGCACGGACTCGTCGTTACGCCGCCAGGAGAAGAACGCTCCGGGCCAGGGATGCATGGCCCGCACGCGGTTGTGGATATCCTCGGCCGGCTGGTCCCAATCGATCTCGCCCTCTTTCTTTTCCAGCTTGGGCGCGTAGGTGGCTTTGGAGTGATCCTGGGGAATGGCGGTCAATTTGCCCTGGCACAACAGCTCCAGCGCCTCCACGAGCATGTCGCCGCCCATGGCGGCCAGCTCGTCATGGATGGACTGGGCCGTGTCGTAGTCCGCGATGCGCAGGGCGCGCTGCAAGAGCATGGGCCCACTGTCCAGGCCGGCTTCCATCTTCATGATGGTGATGCCCGTGGCGTGCTCGCCTGCCAGGATGACCCGCTGGATGGGCGCGGCACCACGGTACTTGGGCAGCAGCGAGGCATGCACGTTGACGGCCCCGTGCATGGGGATGTCCAGCACGCGCTGGGGCAGGATGAGCCCGTAGGCGGCGACCAGGAGTACATCGGGCGCAAGCGCCTTCAGCTCGTCCACGTCGGCGTCGGCCTTGAAGTTCACGGGCTGCAGCACGCGCAGATCGCGGGCAAGGGCAAGCTCCTTGACCGGCGAGGGCTTGCAGACCTGGCCACGGCCGCAGGGGCGGTCGGGCTGGGTGTACACGGCCACGACTTCGCCGCCGTCCCAACGAAGCACGCGTTCGAGCACGGTGGCCGCGAACTCGGGCGTGCCCATGAACACCAGGCGTAGGCTCATGCGCCTTCTCCCTGCGCTGCCTCGGCCTCTTTGAGCGACTTGGCCCTTTCGCGCTGCAGCTTCTTGACCTTCTTGTCGTACAGGGAGCGCTTGAGTCGGGATATGCGGTCGATGAACAGCACGCCGTCCAGATGGTCCAACTCGTGCTGCAGGCACACGGCCAGCAGGCCGTCGGCCTCGATGCTCAGCGGCTTGCCGTCCAGGTCCGTGGCCTCCACGGTGACCTTCTCGGAGCGGGCCACGTCGCTGCGGTAGCCCGAAACGCTCAGGCAACCTTCCTCGGACACTACCTTGCCCTCGGCGGCGGTAATCTTTGGATTCACGAGCACGCGCAGGTCCTCGCGCTTGTCCGGGCCGGTGATGTCGATGACCACCAGCCGGCAGCATTCGCCCACCTGGGGCGCGGCCAGGCCGATGCCTTCGTTCGTGTACATGGTCTCGGCCATGTCCTTGGCCAACTGGCGCAACTCGTCGGTTATATCGCCTATCTCAAGGGACTTCCGCGCCAGGACGGCGTCGGGATATTTTAGGATGGTGCGTCGCATGGTGCCTTGTGCCGGAGCGGTCTCCGGATGTCGCTTGGGTGAACCGTTCGCCAACACCGTATTCATCTTCGCGTCGGCGTCAAGGAACGGAAAAGACGCGGCCCAGATTAACCCGGATTAACCCATACTTATCGAGATCGGGCCAGATCGGGCCAGATCGGCCAGGAATGGACAAAAAGATGCTCCATTCCTGGCCGCATCGCCGCTCCGTCTATAGGAGCGATACGAGCATGCGCGTGGCCGTGATGAGGAGCAGCAGGGCGAAGATCTTCTTGAGCTTGTCCACCGGCAGGGCATGGGCCAGCTTGGCTCCCAAGGGCGCGGTGAGCACGCTCATGCCGGCCACGCCGATGAGTGCCGGCATGGAGATGTAGCCGATGCTCATGGGCGGCAGGCCCTGGGCCGACAGGCCGTTGACCAGATAGCCCACGGCGCCGGCCACGGCGATGGGGAAGCCTATGGCCGCCGAAGTGCCCACGGCCGTGTGCATGGGAATATTGCACAAGGTCATGAATGGCACGGACAGGGAGCCGCCGCCGATGCCCACCAGGCTGGACACCACGCCGATGGTCGAGCCCGCGGCGAACATGCCTGGCGTGCCGGGCAGGG
This sequence comes from Desulfocurvibacter africanus subsp. africanus DSM 2603, assembly GCF_000422545.1. Classification (NCBI taxonomy): domain Bacteria; kingdom Pseudomonadati; phylum Thermodesulfobacteriota; class Desulfovibrionia; order Desulfovibrionales; family Desulfovibrionaceae; genus Desulfocurvibacter; species Desulfocurvibacter africanus. The sequence continues at coordinate 201,227 of NZ_AULZ01000008.1, read as the reverse complement.
CGCGCTTGGGCTTGGGCTTGATGTTCAGGAGCATCTGGATGGACACCCAGTACAGGAAGGCCACGAAGAAGCCCTTAAGAAAGCCGGTGGAGAGCATGGAGGCCACGTAAGACCCGGCATAGGTGCCGACTATGATGCCTGGCGTGATGGCCTTGACCACGCTCCAGAGCACGGCCCCGCGCTTGTGGTGCGCGCGGAAACTGGAAATCGAGGTGAACATGATGCTGGCCAGGGACGTGCCCAGGGCCAGGTGCATGATGTGCTCGGCCGGGTAGCCCAGACCGGTGAAGGCGAAAACGAGCGCCGGCACGATGACCACGCCGCCGCCCACGCCCAAAAGGCCGGCCAGGATTCCCGCGCCCGCGCCGACGCCCAGATAGACGAGCCATTCCATGAACGTATCCTCATGATGATTGGAGCAATGATTATCGGGTGAGGAGGCCGCTCTCTCCCGAACCCTCATCCGCCAACAGCCGCGGCGGCTGTACCCTGCGGCTCAGGGCGCAAGCCTCCGGGCCTGGAGTGGCAGGCGAACGCGGGCTCCATGAGACTCTATTCGTGCGGCAGGCCGAACTTAGAGAGATTTTCGCGATAGCGCAACGGCCATATCGGTCGCCGGGTTCGGTCCGCGCGAGGCCGTCTGCGCACCTGGGCATGCGCGCCTCCTGATTAGGCTTGAGTCCCGAGAATGTAGGGGCCTCGCGTCCGGAAAGGTGCGATACTCGCGTCATGTGCGGCGAGGATCGGCAACCGAGAGAGTAGGGCGACATGGACGAGAACGGCAGGATTGGCTTGAAGATCGCTTCGCGGCTCGGTTACGCCGCACGCGGCGTGGTCTACCTACTCGTGGGCGGGCTGGCCGTGCTCGCTGCGTTAGGGCAGGGCGGCAGGACCACGGACACGAAGGGGGCGCTGCGGACGCTTCTCGACACGCCCAGGGGCGACGCGCTCCTGGGCGTCATCGCAGTCGGTCTGCTGGGCTACGCCGCATGGCGCTTCGTGCAGGCCGTATGGGACGTGGACCGCCACGGCAAGGACGCCAAGGGTCTGGCCGTGCGCGGAGGCTTGCTTGTGAGCGGCGTGACCCACGCGGGCCTGGCCGTGTTCGCCGCGAGCCTGGCCTTGGGCAATGGCGGTGGCGGCGGTGGCGGCAGGGCCGAGTGGACGGCCACGCTTATGCGTCAGCCCTGGGGCAAATGGCTCGTGGCCCTGGCGGGACTGGCCGTGGTCGGCGCGGGCGTAGCCCTGGCCGTCAAGGCCCGCAAGGAGAAGTACAGGAAATACCTCGATCCGGGCTACGCGTCCCTACCGTGGGCCGACGCCATCTGCAAGCTCGGGCTCTATGCGCGGGCCGTGGTTATGGCCATCGTCGGCGGCTTCCTTATCATCGCGGCCTGGCGGGCCGACCCGTCGCAGGCCGGTGGATTGGCCGAGGCCATGGGCTTCCTGCGCGGTCAGGCCTACGGCCGCATTCTGTTCGGCATCTTGGCCCTGGGCCTGTTCGCCTTCGGCGTGTACGGCCTCATCCAGGCCAAGTACCGGCGCATCAGACTGCCGGAATAGAGCAGCCGCGAACCTGAGCGGGACGCAATCGCCGCGCTTGCGTTTTCAGTGGGCAAACGCCTGACGGTTCAACCTGGCAGCCTGTCGAGAAAACAGGCTGTGCAGACAAGGACAGCCCGCCGGATATGGGCACCCGCGAGCAATGCTTGGGCAAGGCCCAAGCATTGCGTAGCCGAAAAGCCGGGCCGGTTTCAATAGCCCGCTAATAAATGATCGCGTGCAGGACGGCGTTGATGATGGCCAGGATGACGCTGAAAGCGATCGCCCACCAGAAACTGTCCACCTTGAAGCCCGGCACTATCTTGGCCGCGAGCATGACGAGCAGCGCGTTCAGAATGAGCGCGAAGATGCCCAGGGTCAGCACGGTGATGGGAATGGTGATCCAGAAGAGGATCGGCCAGATGAGCGCGTTGATGATGCCGAGCACCGCCGAGGCGGCGAGCAGCGCCCCGGCCCCGCGCACGCGCACCCCGGGCAGTATCCAGGCGGTGATGGCGATGGCCAGCGACAGAAGCAACCAGGAGAGAATGATGCTCATGCGGTCCCCTTATGTTTGCGGTTCGCGTCTACCCTTGGATACCGCGGCAAAGGTCGAGGGGGAATTAGAAAAGCGGCAGCCGCGGAGACTGTCGGCCCAAAAAGAGCGGGACCGGTTGCCCGGTCCCGCTCACGCTGAATCATCTTAACAGATACGCTTTGAGCACTCCACCCACGAACTGCGCGGGTCCAGGGCCGCGTCGGCCCTGGTGGGCGGGGTTTGGGGAGGGCAAAACCCTCCCCAATTCTTACGCAATTCTCTTTAGCAAACCCAGTTGTCGTCATCCTCGATGGGCGTGAAGCCCCGGCGCATGGTGTTTTCGGTGACCACGCGCGGGTCGAGGAACTGCAGCAGGTAGTCCGGGCCGCCGGCCTTGGAGCCCACGCCCGACATCTTGAAGCCGCCGAAGGGCTGGCGTTCGACGAGCGCGCCCACGCAGTTGCGGTTCAGGTACAGGTTGCCGACGCGGAACTCGCGCCGGGCCTGTTCCAGGTGCCTGGGGCTGCGCGAGTATACGCCGCCGGTCAGAGCGAAGCGCGAGGCGTTGGCCCACTCGATGGCCTGGTCAAAGTCCTTGGCCTTCATGACCGCCAGCACCGGGCCGAAGATCTCCTCCTGGGCGATGCGGTGCTCGGGCCTGATGCCGGCCACGATGGTCATGGGCACGTAGCAGCCCTTCTGCGGCACCTCGCGCATGACCAGGACCTCGCCCTCCTGCTTGGCGATGTCGATATACTTGAGGATGTCCTTCTGCTGCGCGGGGCCGACCACTGGGCCCATGTAGTTGGCGGGGTCCTCGGCCGGGCCGATCTTCACGGACTTGGCGGCCTCCGCCAGGCGCTCGATGAAGCGCTCGTAGATGGGCTCGACCACGATGACGCGCGAGCAGGCCGAGCACTTCTGGCCCTGGAATCCGAAGGCCGAGTAGAGCACCCCGAGCACGGCCTCGTCCAGGTCCGCGTCGTCGTCGACAATGATGGCGTTCTTTCCGCCCATCTCGGCGATGACCCGCTTGCACTGGGCCTGTCCGGGCTGAACCTTGGCGGCCTTCTCCTGGATGCGCAGACCGACTTCCATGGAGCCGGTGAAGGCGATGAGGCTGACCTTGGGGTGCTCGATGAGGTAGTCGCCCATGACCGAGCTGCGGCCGGGGCAGAAGTTGAACACGCCCTCGGGCAGGCCGGCCTCGCGGAAGATCTCCACCAGGCCGTAGCCCACGATGGAGGACGGGCCGGCAGGTTTGTAGATCACGGGATTGCCCGCGACGATGGCCGCCGAGGCCATGCCCACGGAGATGGCCAGGGGGAAGTTCCAGGGCGCGATGACCGCAGCCACTCCCTTGGCCTGATAGAACAGGTGGTTGTGCTCGCCCGGCTCGAAGCCCATGCGCCGGGGCGTGCCCAGGCGCACCATCTCGCGCGCGTAGTACTCCAGGAAGTCGATGGCCTCGCCCACGTCGTTGTAGGCCTGATCCCATTGCTTGCCGACCTCCAGCACCTGGACGGCGCACAGGTCGTAGATGCGGCGGCGGGCGATGGCCGCGGCCTTGACCAGGTACTCGGCGCGCTTCTCGGCCGGCATGTCACGCCAGGAGAGGAAGGCCTTGTCAGCGGCCTCAATGGCCATGTCGATCTCGGCGCGGCCGGCCTGGCAGACCTGGCCCAGCACCTCGTCGGGATCGGCCGGGTTCGTGGAAGTCATGCGATCCTGGGTGGCCACGTCCTTGCCGTTTATATACAGCGGATAGGTCTTGCCCTTGCTCTTGCGTGCCTCGGCGATGGCCTTGGGGAAGGCCGCGCGGACCTCGGGAATGGTGAAGTCGATGAGCTGATGGTTCTTGAACGGCGGCAGGTTGCCGTAGCTTGGCCTCTTGGCCGGGTGCGTGACGGGCGAGCATTCCTGCTCGCGCTTGAGCGTCAGCGCGGGGTTCTCCAGCAGCCGCTCCAGCTCCTTGCCCTCGGCGAAGCTCTGGCGCAGGAAGCTCTCGTTGGCCGTGTTCTCCAACAGGCGGCGCACCAGATAGGCCATGCCGGGCAGCAGATCGCCGTAGGGGCAGTACAGGCGCACGCGGCCCGCCACGTTCTTGAGGCCTTTGCGCACCGGCTCGGCCATGCCGTAGAGCACCTGGAACTCGTAGCGCGAGTCGGGCACGTTCAGCTCGCGGGCCGTCTCCATGACATAGGAGAAGGTGCGGATATTGTGCGAGGCGCAGGCGAAGTGGCAGATGTCATGGTTCTCCAGGATCTTGCGCGCGCAACGCTCATAGCAAATGTCGGACTCGGGCTTCTGGGTCCACACGGGCACGTCCCAGCCGCACTGCTTGGCCATAACCGTTTCGAAGTCCCAGTAAGCGCCCTTTACCAGGCGGATGGAGATGGGCAGCGAATTGGCGCGGGCCCAGGACAGCAGGCCGTCCAGGTCGTTTTCCGTGTCGCGCAGGTAGGACTGCAGGACGATGCCCAGGTGCGGATAGTCCTTGAACTCGTCCATGGTGCGGAGCTGCTTGAACAGCTCGATGGTCATTTCCTTGTATTTGAGCTGCTCCATGTCGATGCACATGAAGCCGCCCATGGCCTTGATCTTGCGGTAGATGGGCACGATGCGCGTGAGCATGCCCGCCACGGAGCCGGGGATGTCCTGTGGCTTGGCCTGGGAGTAGAAGGCCGAAAGCTTCACGGCCACGTTGACCTTGGGCGCGTGTCCCCAGTCCTGGCCGTTGCTGGACTTGCCCAGGCAGTCCCACTTGTGCTGCTCGGCGGCCATGGCGTCGAGGATTTCCATGTAACCGTCGTGGTAGGCCTGGGCCTCGATCTCGCTGACTGTGGCCTCGCCCAGAAAGTCCACCACGAAGGCGAAGCCGTCCTTGCGCAGCTTGCGCAGGCTCTTCATGGCCTCCTTGGAGTTCTCGCCGATGATGAACTGCTTGGCCATGCCCTCGATGTTGCCGCGGATGGCCTTGCCCATGACCTTGGCCGCCAATCCGCCGAACAGCCCGCTTTTCTCGGCGCCCCACTTGAGCACGGCCGGGATTTCGCAGTCGTTGCCCGCGAAGTACTCCTCGATGTGCCGCTGCAGCGATTCGCCCGTGTTCAGGTAGGGCAGTACGTCCACGAAGCGGAATAGCTGGACCTTGAAATCCTCGTTCTTCATGGCCCAGTCCATGACCTTGCCGGTCCAATGGCCCTTGCTGAAGATGGACGGCGCCTCTCCGGCTATGGACTTGAAGAACTCCTGGCCTCGGGCAACGATCTTATTCTCGATTTCCGGATTCATTACTCGGGCTCTCCTTCTGGCATGCTCTCCAGGGGGACGTTCATGGTTTCCTTGACCGTGGTGAGAACAACGGTCGTGCGCGTATCCCGGATTGCCTTGATGCGGCCGAACTGTTTGAGCAGCTCGGCCAGGTGCTCGGGGTCGCGCGTCCTCGATTTGACGAAATAGGCATCCTGGCCGGCCACGTAGTGGACTTCCAGCACGCCGGGTATCTTGGCCAGCTCCTCGCCCGTGCCTGTGGAGCCCACTGGCTCCTCGGTGTGCACGAGCGTGAACGCCGTCAGGTGCTTGCCCAGGGCCGTGGGCGAAATGCGCGTTTCATAGCGCTGAATTATGCCCTTGCGCTCCAGCTTGCGGATGCGCTCCAGGATTGCCGACGGAGCCATGCCTATCTGCCGGGCTATCTCCGCATTGGATGTTCGCGCGTTGTCTTGAAGTATCTTCAATATGCTGAAGTCTGTTCCGTCGATCATTCTGTCATACTCCGTTTGAGAGAATAAAGTTCAGATACCGGAAATTGTCAAGTACGGCTTGGCCCTCGCTGTTAAGCGGCATGGCAAGGCCTTGACCGCGACAGGCAGGAAACGTATTTTCGCGCGCCATTCAGTTGCATAGACAACTAATTCATGGGGCGAAACATCATTGCCTCGGCACGGGAAGGATATGGCTGAACAGAACGGTTCCAAGCGCGCCTTGCCGGTACGCAAGCGCATTGTTTTCGCGGCGATCCTGACAGTGGCCCTAATGGCCGGCGGAGCGTGGTACATGACCGGCGTGGGCAAGCAGAGCACGGAGGACGCCTTCGTGGATGGCCGCATGTATCCGATCAGCTCGCGCGTGCCGGGGTATGTGACCGAAGTTCTGGTGCAGGATAATCAGCGGGTGCGTGCCGGCGAAGTGCTCGTGCGCCTTGATCCCACGGATTACGAGGTGGCTCTGGCCCAGGCCAGGGCGGAACTGGCCTCGGCCCAGGCCCAGCTTGCCGCCGGGCAGCTCAACGTGCCCCTGGAGATCAGCCAAACCTCGTCCAGGGTTTCGAGCCTGCGCGCCCAAATCGCCGGTACGAACCGACAGCTGGCCGAGTTGGCCAAGGCGCGCGAAGCCGCCAGACAGGCTCTGTTGGAAGCCCAGGCCGTGCTGGACAAGGCCAAGCTGGACTCGATGCGCTATGAGAGTCTGCTTGCGAGCCAGGTCGTATCCCAGTCTTCCCTGGACGACGCCCGGACCAGCGTCGTAACCAACCAGGCCAGGGTCGCCGCGGCTCAAGCCCGGCTGGAGGCCGTGGACGACCAGGAAGCGACCTTGCGCGAGAGCCGCAAGCGCCTGGAAGCCGAAATGGAGTTGGCCGGGACCGGCCGCGACGTGGCCGACATCCGCGCCCGAGAGGCCGAGGCGCGGGCAGCACAGGTGACCCTGGCCGAGGCGAAGCTGCGCCAGGCCGAGCTCAATCTGGCGTACGTGCAGATCAAATCCCCGGCGGACGGCTACGTCACGCGCAAGGCCGTAGAGCCGGGCCGCATGATCTCGGCCGGGCAGTCGCTCCTGACCATCGTACCTCTCGGCCAGGGCGATATCTGGGTCACGGCCAACTTCAAGGAAACACAACTTACCCACATGCAGCCGGGCCAACGGGCCTGGATCAGCGTGGATACCTATCCGGGCGCTAAGATTCCCTGCCGCGTGGAATCCATCATGGCCGGCACTGGCTCGGTCTTCTCCCTGTTTCCGCCCGAGAACGCAACGGGCAACTACGTTAAGGTCGTGCAGCGCGTCCCGGTCAAGCTGGCCATCGACTTTGCCATGGCGGGCGAACTGCCGCAGTTGCGCATGGGCATGAGCGTCATCGCCACCATCCTGACCAAGGCGGAGTAGAGCGGTGCAGCAGGCGCAGGAGGGCGGAGCCGGGGCCGCTGGCAAATGGCTCGTCACGGCCAGCGTCATGATCCCGACCATGATCGAGGTCCTGGACACCAGCGTGGCCAACGTGGCCCTGCGGCACATGCAGGGCAGCCTGGCGGCCGGCCAGGAGGAGATCACCTGGGTGCTGACCTCCTATCTCGTGGCCAACGCCGTGGTCATCCCCATGAGCGGCTGGCTGGCCAAGGTCATGGGCCGCAAGCGCTATCTCATGGCCTCCGTGGCCTTGTTCACCGTGGCCTCGCTTTTGTGCGGCATGGCCGGCAGCCTGTCCACGCTGGTCCTGTTCCGCATCCTGCAGGGCATCGGCGGCGGAGGAATGCAGCCCATGTCCCAGGCCATCCTGCTGGAAACCTTCCCGCCCCACGAGCGCGGCCTGGCCTTGAGCGTCTACGGCATGGGCGTGATCGTCGCGCCCATTCTCGGCCCTGTCCTGGGCGGCTGGCTGACGGACAACTGGTCCTGGCGCTGGATCTTCTACATCAATTTACCCATAGGTCTGCTGGCGCAATTCATGTGCTGGTCCTTCGTGCGCGATCCGGCCTACCAACAGCGCTGGCAAAAAGGCGAGCGCGTGGACTACCTGGGCCTGGCGCTACTCGTGCTGGGCCTGGGTAGCCTGCAGATCGTGCTCGACCTGGGCCAGCAGCACGACTGGTTCGGCTCGTCCTTCATCCTGGCCCTGAGCGTGGTCGCCGGCGTCTGCCTGTTCACGCTCGTTTTCTGGGAGTGGCATCACGAAAACCCCATTGTGAACCTGCGCGTGTTCAAGGACCGCAGCTTCGCCTTGGGCAACCTGGTCATTTTTTTCGGCTTTTTCGCCTTCTTCGGCTCCATCGTGCTGCTGCCCATGTTCCTGCAGGAGCTCATGGGCTACTCGGCCTTCCAGGCCGGCATGGTGCTCAGCCCCGGCGGGCTCATCACCCTGGCCCTGATGCCATTCGTGGGCAAGCTGACCCAGCGCGTCGACGCGCGCTTCCTGCTCTGCTTCGGCCTGCTGGCCAGCGCCTGGTCCTCGTACTACATGTCGGGCTACAACCTGGACATGGGCATGGTCACGGCAATCACCGGCCGCAACCTTCAGGGCGTGGGACTGGCTTTCTTCTTCGTGCCCCTGTCCTTCCTGACCATGGCCTACATCCCGCGCACGGAGATGAACAACGCCTCGGCCGTGTACAACCTGCTGCGCAACCTGGGCGGCTCTTTCGGCACGGCCTTCGTGACCACCATGGTCGCCAGGCGCGGTCAGTTCCACCACCTGCGCCTGGCCGAGCACATGGGCTACTACAACCAGGCCTTCACCTCGGGCGTGGAGGGCGTGCGCCAGTATCTCGAAGGCCTGGGCATGCATGTCCAATCGGGCGTCGAAGCCATGGCCGCGCTCTACCGGCTCATGCAGCGGCAGGCCGCGGCTCTGGCTTTCCTGGACGTCTTCCACCTGCAGATGATCATCTTCCTGTGCCTGAGCGGGGCCATGTGGATCATGCGCCGGCCGCCCAGGGGCAAGGCTCCCGACCCAGGCGCGGCGCATTAGGGCGTTTAGCGGACGAACCGGGAGCGGGCGACGCCCTCTCCCATCCCCACTCCCCCAGGGAGCAGCGGCTCCCTGGACCCGCGCAGTTCGTTCGCGCATGACTTCAGTTTGGGCGGAAACCTTCCGGTCAGTCTCCTAAATCTCTTCCAGCCTGAATTTCGGCTCCTCGATGAACGTCTTCTTGCACATCGGGCAGTGGCCCGGTTTGCCGAGCCTGTCGCGCTTGGCGAAAGCGAATCCGCAGGAGCGGCAGCGCGCCGGTTCTACCACGAGACGCAGGCCTTGCGACGGTGCGGATCGGCGGATGTGTTCCAGGGCGTCGAGCACGCGTTTTTCAGCAATGCCCGCCTCGGCCGATAAATCCTTGGCCGTCATTGGCTCGTCACGCAGCAGGTCCATGATCGTTCGCCGCTCCGTGGCCCCGCGTTCCGGGGGAATGTAAGGCCCTTTTACTTTTGCCTTCACGGCGATGCTCCTTTATAAGGGTGCCGTTGCATAAGCGAGGTGCAAGTGAGCGTTCAGGGACGGACAATGCGCGAGATAGTACTCATACATGTCTATGGCCAGGACAGGCCGGGCATCATGCATGCCTTGACCGCCAAACTGGCGGAGTACGGGGTGGACATCCTGGATATCGGCCAGGCGGTGATCCATGATTCCTTGAGTTTGAGCCTGATGATCAAGATACCGCCCGAATCCGAATCCGCGCCCATCATCAAGGAAGTGCTCTTCCTGGCCCACGAGCTGGACGTGGGGCTCAAGTTCACGCCCGTGGACTCCGACGAGTATGAGACCTGGGTCGCCGCCCAAGGCAAGCCGCGGCACATCGTGACGCTCCTGGGGCGCAAGATCGCCGCTTCGCAGGTGGCGGCCGTGTCGCAGGTGCTCACCGAGGCGGGTCTGAACATCGAGTCCGCGCACCGCCTTTCGGGCCGCGCCCCGCTCGGGACCGAACTCTCCCGCTCCAGGGCCAGCGTGGAATTCTCGGTGCGCGGAACGCCGTCCGACCCCAACGCCTTGCGCGAAAGCTTCCTGGCGATCTCCTCCGAGCTGGAGGTGGACATCGCCTTCCAGGAGGACAACGCTTTCCGGCGCAACCGCAGGCTGGTGGCCTTCGACATGGACTCCACCCTCATACAGGCCGAGGTCATCGACGAGTTGGCCGCGGCCTATGGCGTGGGCGAGCAGGTCAGCGCCATCACCGCCGCGGCCATGCGCGGGGAGCTTGATTTCCGCGAGAGCCTGCGCCGCAGGCTGGCTCTGCTCAAGGGCATGCCCGCCGACAGGCTGGAGGAGGTGGCCGGGCGCATTCCGCTCACCGAGGGCGCCGAGCGGCTCATCCGCAACCTCAAGCGCTTCGGCTACAAGATCGCCATCATCTCCGGCGGCTTCACCTTCTTCGGCCGCCGCCTGCAGGAGAGCCTGGGCATCGATTATCTTTACGCCAACGAACTGGAGATCGCGGACGGCAGGCTCACTGGCGGCGTGCAGGGCGGTATCGTGGACGCCGCGCGCAAGGCCGAGGTGTTGCGCGAGATCGCGGCCCGCGAAAATATCAGCCTGCAGCAGGTCATCGCCGTGGGTGACGGCGCCAACGATCTGCCCATGCTGGGCTTGGCCGGATTGGGCATCGCCTTTCATGCCAAACCCGTGGTCAAACGCGGGGCCAGGCAGTCCATTTCCACCCTGGGGCTGGATTCCATCCTGTACCTCATGGGCCTGCGCGACAGGGATACGACCCTCTGAGCCACCTGAACAGGTACGGAGCATACCACATGAAGATGCGTCTTGCTCTCGGTATCGGACTTCTCGTAATCGCGAGTCTCGCCGGCTGCGCATCCCGCCAAAGCCTGCCGGCCAACGCTTTTCTCTTTCACGGCAAGGTGGTGCACGTGGACATCGAGGATGGTTTCTATGGCATCGTGTCCAGCGAAGGCGGCCACTACGATCCCGTGAATTTGCCGAAGGAATACCAGCAGGACGGCATCGAGGTGCGCGGCGTGGCCAGGCCCACGGATAACGCCATCGGCTTCCATATGTGGGGCATGCTGGTGGAAATCATTTCCATCCAACGGCTCTGATCCCTTCAGGCTAGGGCGGCCAGCCCACGCTCTGGGCCAGCACGATGCGCTGATGCGGCAAAAGGCCCATGGCGTCCGCCAGGGCTTCCCGGTCGATCCAGGCATAGACTACCGTGGCCAGACCCTCGGACGCGCAGAACAGGTACACGTTCTGGCTGATGAAGCCCGTGTCGGCGGCGGCGTAGAAGTCTTGTGCCTCCTCGTCGCGCATGCGCGAGAGGTCGGCCACGTAGATGAGGTCGAGAGGGGCCTGGGCAGCGAAGGCCTGCCTGCCGGCCAGCGGACGTACATCCTTTCCCGATACCTTGCGCAGGGCGTGGGCCTGGGCGTCAAACAAGAACAGCCCGTCGGGCAGCGCCGCGTAGATGCTGATTTCCTGCATGTTGTGGGCGGACGGCGCAGTGCGGTCTCCGCCGGGCCGGTTCACGCCGAAGGCTGCCCACAATAAGTTGGAGAGCATTTCGTGCGACAGGGTGCGCGCGCTGAAGCTGCGCGTTGAGCGGCGATTGGCCAGGGCCTGCATGAGCGGCATGCCTCCCTGCCTGTCGGGTGGGGGCAGGCCGACGACTTCCTGGCCGCGGGCCAGGTTTTGAGGCGGCAGCCAGACGATAGCGGCCAGCGTCAGGCATATGGTCGCCAGCGGGATGAGAAGCTTCCTGATAATATGAGCCGTCATGCTTCACCTCCTGGGGGCCTGAGTCTACCATTAGCTCTTGCCAATACGATCGAAAAAGGCAAGACAAGGCAGCGCGGCTTCATAGCCTCCGCGCAGAGAGTTGTTCATGAACATGATCCGCGAGTGGTTCAGAACCAGGTTTTCGGACCCTCAGATAGTCATCCTGTCTCTGGTGCTCATCCTCAGCGCTGGGGTGGTCTTTTTCCTGGGCGAGATGCTCGCCCCCGTCTTCGCCGCCCTGGTCATAGCTTACCTGCTCGAAGGCGTGGTGCGCGTCCTGCGCCGCCGGGGCATACCCCGGACCCTGGCCGTCCTCGCCGTGTTCTCCGGCTTCATGGTCGCGGTGGTGGCGGGCGTGGTCTTCCTGATCCCGCTGCTGGTGGAGCAGATCACGCAACTCGTCAACATACTACCGTCCATGCTGGCCCACGGCCAGGTGCAACTGCACGAGCTGGCCCGCATATACCCCAACGTGATCACCGAGGAACAGGTGCAGGAAATGGTGACCCTGTTCCGCAGCGAGCTTGTCCGCCTGGGCCAGCGGGCTCTGGCCGTCTCCCTGGCTTCCCTGCAGAGCGCCATTACCTATCTGGTCTATCTCATCCTCGTGCCGCTCCTGATTTTCTTCTTCCTCAAGGACAAGCACAAGCTGATGGCCTGGGTCCGCGGCCTCGTGCCCGAGCACAGAACCCTGACCGAGGGCGTGTGGGATGAAGTCAATCAGCAGACCGCCAACTACATCCGCGGCAAGGCTTGGGAAATCGTCATCGTCTGGGCCGCGACTTACGGGGCCTTCCTCATCATGGGCCTGGACTTCGCCATGCTGCTCGGCATGCTCGTGGGCGTGTCGGTGCTCATCCCTTACATCGGCGCCACAGTGGTCACCCTGCCGGTGGCCTTGGTGGCCTACCACCAGTTCGGCTGGACCTCGGAGCTGGCCTGGATCATGACGGTCTACGGCATCATTCAGGCCCTGGACGGAAACGTGCTCGTCCCCGTGCTCCTCTCGGGCGTGATCAACATGCACCCCGTGGCCATTATCGTGGCGGTGCTCGTCTTCGGCGGCCTGTGGGGCTTCTGGGGCATCTTCTTCGCCATTCCCCTGGCGACGCTGGTGCACGCCGTGCTGCGCGTGCTGTGGCAGAATCGTCAGAGCGCCGCATCCTCGTCCTGCTCGTGCCAGGATTAGAGCATTTTGCTTTTGAAAATGCTCTGAAGCCATGCGTCGGCATGGCTTGCCGCCGCGTAGGCGTAGGCGCAATTCACTTGCGCCGTCAACGCCGGGGCGGGCGTCTTAAAAGCAATCTGCGCTAGATCATACTCAGGCCGGATCACGCGTATTTCCCGGAGAGGAGAGGGCGACGGCCTTCTCGGAATATCGGCAAACCCCGTCAGGAGAGTCCTGGGCGGGGTTGCTTTTTCCAGACCCATTCGCGCTCATTCGAACTTAAGCCGGCGAGTGGTGCTGAATCGCATGGCGGACATGCCGGCATGATTATCGCCATGGTGTCACTTCCTGCGGGAAGCAAGAATGGAACTGCTATACCGGCGGACAACCACGCTGGAATCGGCGACAGAGCGCCTTGCACAAGGACTCATGTCTGTTCAGCCTTGCGGTTTGCTGAAGTTGGAAAGGTAAGGGAATTCGTATTATCCGTATGAGAGAGTTTTCGGGCGAAATGCACGATTTGCTAGGGGAGTGCGGTAGCCGGTGCATCGATCAAACGATTCACGGGCCTAGTGTCAGTGCCGAAGTCTCCATTGTGGCTGCATCCGGCTAAATCGGTCTACGTTTGAATCGATTGTGATTATACGCACAAGTTTATTAAATTTACAGTCGATGCGCGCATGTATTCCTGGTTTTGCTATAGGCGTATCCGCTATGGAAGTATTTATAGAGCCTATGGAAGGGCTGACTGATTGATTTTGGCCAGTGATCGCAATGCCAGGGCTGTTGCCGGAACGGAGAGGAATGGCAAGGCCTGTCGTCGCAAAGCAGCTACGGAGTAAGTCCATGCGTTCACACAGCTTTCTTTTCGAGCCCGCGCGCTGGTCAGTGCAAGGGAAATACTACGGAATGGATGGCAGCTCTGTACCGGCTGCGGGAGAAACGCTGGTCAGCCACCAGGCGGACGGCTGGCGCTGCGACGGCGTCACGCGACTGTTGTGGCCCGAAGAATCTCTGGAATTTACCATGGCATGCCTGGTGCGTCCCTTTTGTGGAAACGACTGGACGACCTGGGAGGCGGACACACCGGGGTTTGGGATCATGCACGGGAAATATGTGCTCGCGGCCGATGCCATACTCTGCCTGGGACAGACCCTCGGCGGCGCGTTCACCCTCAGCGAGTGCCTGGTCATGCTCGACAAAAACCACTATTTGAGCCGCGGCACCATCGTCAAAGGCTCGTCCAAAATGTCTTCCTGGGCCGTGGAGTTCCTTCGCGGCGATTAGCCCCTACCTACCAAGACCATCTTTCACTACGCTTCAGCCTGCGCCACTCCCATGGCGGCATCGGGCTCGGATCTTGCCAAAGCCCCAGCCGAGCCTGGCGGGCCACATCCTCCGCACGAAGCAGGACGGCGCACTCCCGAGCGCGGCAATACTGTTTGTAGACCCAGGCATGGCCTTGCTCCACGAGCATGTGGTTCAGGCTCTTCCTACTCGCATCGACGGTCACCCAGCCCACGGAGCGACCGTAGCGGTCACGGTCCATGACGCGCACCTCCACCTTGCGCAACCAGGCCTCCCAGACAACGAACAACGTGGCCGCCAAGCCGTGGAGCTGGTCCGATTCGGGGCAGTCCACGCCGTAAAGCCGCACGCGGACCGTAGACAGGTCGTAGGTCAGCACGTCCACGGTGTCGCCGTCGTGGACCCACAGCACATAGCCGTTCAGGGGCGGCCGGGCCTGCACGGCCGTGGCCGGTACGAGCAGGAGCGTCAGCAGGAAAAGGGTAAGCAGGATTGCGCGCATGGCCGGGGCATAGCCAAGCCCGGGTCCAAAGTCCAGATGGTTTCCGACGGCGCGCCCGGGCTGATTCCGACATTATTTTTCTGCGGCGTCCTACAGAAGGATCACGGACTTTGTCGTACCAGTGGGAACGCGCCAATCCGGCGCGCGGACGGTTCGGCGAACCGGGCCGGAGCCTTAGCCAAAGACCAACCCAAGGAGGACGCTCATGCCTGAACCAAGAAGGCCCAAGTCATACGCGACAGGAACGGCGCCGGCCGAAAGCGCTGCCAGGGCAGAACGCCCGATCTCAACGGCCCAGATGGACACCAGCGAGATCATCGACAAGCTGTCTGATCTGGCCCAACTGGACGTCGATGCCTTCCACGCCTACGGGCAGGCCATCGACAGCGTGGAGGAGATGGATCTCAGAAGCCATCTGGAGCGCTATCAGAGCGACCACGAGAGGCACTATGTGGAACTGTCCAGGATCATCCGCGAACATGGCGGCAACCCGCCCGAGTTCTCGCGCGACTTCAAGGGCTACCTCATCGCGGGCTTCACGTCCCTGCGTAGCGCCATGGGCACCAAAGGCGCGCTCAAGGCCATGAAGACCAACGAGGAGATGACCAACCGGAAGTATTCCCAGGCCAGCGGCGACATGCGCTTCCCGGTTGCCCTGCGGTCCATCCTGGAGCGCTTCTACGGCGACGAGAAGACGCACCTGAGCTGGATCGAGCAGACATTGAACAGGATCTCCTAACCAACCACGCCGGCCCGGCCTTCTGGCCGGGCCGCGTTTTCCATGGTACTTCCCTTGCAAACGTCGGCGCGGATTCAGCATGTATTCGTCCCGTGCAGCCAAGGAGCCACCATGGAACGCACCCTCTATATGCGGCTGGCCGCCAGCGCCGCCATTCTCGCTTTGCTTGCCTGCCTGCACGTTCCTGCCCTGCGGCCTGCAATCGTCGCCAACCCGCTTGCCGAACGCCTGGACCATGCCGCCGAGGAGCATATCAAGTCCGGAATGGTCCGCGCCATGGGGGCTTACGCCGTGGCCAGGGGCATCAACGCCGTGGTTTCCGTGATTCAGGGCAGCGAGTTGGACGTGAGCCTGCTGGGCGTGGGCGGCAGCGTGGCCTTGGGCCAACTGCTGGACCCGGTGGACGATCTGGTGGAGAGATTTTCCTGGGTGATCCTGGCCAGCGCCATGTCCTTGGGAATTCAACTGGCCATGATCAAGGCCGGCGTGTGGCTGGGGTTGTCTATACTGCTCAGTCTGGCCGCACTGGCTTGGCTTGCGGGCGCTTGGTGGCCGGGCAAGCGCGGCGAGGCTCTGCGAAGGCTTGGCGCGCGGCTGGCCCTGGCGGCTTTGCTGGCGCGCTTCTGCGTGCCCGTGGTGGCCGTGGGCGGCGAGCTGTTCTTCCAAAGCGTGCTGCGCAGCCAGTACGAGCAGGCTTCTTTGGGCATGGAGCGGTTCCAGGAGGAGATCTTACCGGCTCAGGACATCCAGGTGCCTGAAGCGCGCGGGCCGGTCAGCCGCGACGGCCAGTCCGAGGGCGTGTCCGTGCAGGCTGCGCAGGGCACTGCCTGGGATTCCGTGCGTGCGTTTTCGCCCGCCAAAATCATGGAGAGGGTGGGTCGGATCGGCGATCTGGTGGATGTCTATGTGGAGAATGCAGTGACGCTCATGGTGGTCTTTACGGTGCAGACGGTGCTCTTGCCGTTAGCCATGCTGTGGATGCTGTTGCGGGGCTTCAATTTTCTGGCCGGTGAGCGGCTTGCGGGTGTCCCGCGCCCGTGGATCAGGAAGAGCAGCCACCGGCCAGAAAATTGAGCGGCAGAGCCGAGAGGTGCGCGGGACCTGCCTCAGCGTGACGACTGAACCCTAAGTCTTGCCGCACGGGCACGCCATGATTAAACCATGTGCCGTCTCTCAGGAGGGTTGGCCTTCGACATTCCCGTGTAAGGCTCGTCATGGCCGACATCCCTTGTGTGGCGCGGGGAAATGCTCTAAGAGTGGAGAGCTTCGCCGACTTGGCGTTGACCGCATGTCTTCAGCGATGGAAAGGAGTATGGCATGAGATTCAGTGTCCGGTGCATCGGACTGCTCGCGGTACTTGTCCTGGGTTCCGCCTGCGCGACCAGCAACCAGGTGCCCCTTGTCTACCAGCCCGTGGCTTTGGAGGCTCCGACTTGCGCGGGCCGCCTGGCCGTGGTCAAGTTCAGCGACAATCGCGCCAAGCCCCAGATCGGCCATAATACGGACAATCAGCTGTTCTATCCTCAGGGAGATGTGGCTGTCTGGCTGACGGAAGCCCTGCAGCGTCAGCTCGAGGCGGCCGGTTGTCGCGTCGAGTACCACGACAAGGAGTACGCTTTCGACACCGACGCCGTGGTGAGCGGTCAGCTTATGGAGGCCTACACGAGCCAGTCCTCGGTGACGAATTACATAACCACCCTGCGCTTTCGGGTGGTCATGAAGAAGGACGGCCGGGAAGCTTTCATCAAGAATTACGAGGGCAAGTTTGAGAACACCGTGCTCGTCGCCTCGCGCAGCAACCGCACCAAGCTGATGCAGAGCGCCCTGCAGGACATGATGCGCCAGGTGGTGCCCGACATCATCAAGCAAGCCAAGGCCAACTAGGTCTTCAGGGCCCCGCACTCGCCAGACTCCACCGCAATGCCGTGGAGTCTGGCGAGTGCGGGGCCCGATAGTTTGAAGCCATGCCGAACGTCATCATCGATCTCTACATTCCCCATGCGAGCTGCCCCTGCTCGCCGGCCAGGAACGACCCCAAGGTGGATCGCTTCAACGCGCTGCTGCTGGACCTCAAGGAGCAGCGGCCCGGTCTGGCTTACCGCGTGTTCGCCCTGAACACCCACTTCGCCATGTTCAAGACCAACCCTCAGGTCGCGGCGGTTCTGCGAGACGAAGGTCACGACGCCCTGCCGCTGATCTTCGTGGAAGGCGAGTTGCGCTTCAAGGGCTCATATCCCGTGCGCGAGGAGCTGGAAGCGGCCCTGAACGAGCGAGAAAACACGGGCCGCCTCGGCGCATAAGGTTCAAACCGGAACCAGCTTCGGCCTTCCACCGTATTTGCGTCCTTACTCGACTCCACCATTATCATTCCATGACATTCGTGGGCGGACGCCCGCGAGCCTACCCGCATTGGGCCGATGCCCAGTGTGCCTTAAACATATCGCCATCGGCGCGAACGGCTTTTGAGCCGTTCGCACCGCAGCCGTTTTTCTCCTTGCCCAAAGCTTGGGGAAATGATTTTAAATAGGGGCCAATGTCCTGTGGAGTGGCTTGGTTGCGGACGGCGACCGCTTCCGCATCCTGGCCGCGCAAACACGAGAAGCATAAACCGATCATAGCAAGGGGATGGATCATGGCGGATAGGGCCAAGAGCATGCTGCGCAAGGCCATGCGCCTTTCGGCCAAGACTGCGGAAGTTCTGGAAGAGGGCATTTCCGCGGGCGGGGAAGGCCCAGGCGCGGAAGTTTTCGAGATCCTGCGCGAGCAGGAGGCCGCAGTGCTGACTCGGCTGGAGGAGGCCGAGCGCGCTCATGCCGAGGAAGAAGGCTTCGGGGCCGCCGCGGATATGGACTTGGACGAGGCCGTCGAGGACATGGACGAGTTGATCTCGGAAATCGTTGAGCGCCATGCGGGCTATGAACCCAATCCCGAGGAGGTCGAGGCCGCGTCCTCGGCCCTGGAGAAGCTCCCGCCGGTCCTGGAATTCTACGAGCAGTGGCTGGATGAAGCCGAGGACCCGGACGAAGAACGGATGGTGGAGCGCCTGATGGAGGTTCAGCAGGCCATGCACGTGCTGCTTTCAAACCTGCAGGGCTTTTACGAGGACCCTGAAGGCTGGGAGCCGGATGCCGAGGACTCCCTGCTGGAGGAGCCTTGATGTTGAAATACCGCCCGACCCGGCTCGACACGCAAGTCGCGGGCAGCAATACGACCAGGAGGCGGCCATGACCGGCGCGAGCGTGAACATTCTCATCGGCGGCGAGGCCGGCCAGGGCCTGGCCACCATCGGCACGCTCCTGGCCAATGCCCTGACGCGCAGCGGCTACCATATCCTGGTCACCCAGGACTACATGTCGCGCATCCGGGGCGGCCACAACACCTTCGCCATCCGCATGGACAGCGAGCCGGTGCTCGGTCCCAGGGAGAGCGTCGACGTGCTGGTGGCCCTGGATCAGCCGAGCATAGACCTTCACAGGGAGGCCCTGTCCGAGCGGGGCGTCATCGTGGCCGGCAGGGAGATGAACGTGCATGGTCATGCGCGTACCTTCGGCGTGCCCTACGAGGAACTGGCCCCCAAGAAGATTTTCTACAACACCGTGGCTCTGGGCGTGCTGGCCTCGGTGGTCTGCCTGGACATGAGCATTCTGGAGGATCTGCTGGCCGACACCTTCGAGAAGAAGGGCCAGGAGATCGTGCGCCAGAACGTGGATGTCCTGCGAGCCGCCTACGAGTGGAAGTCGCGCCAGGAGAAGATTTTCGAGTGCCCCATGCCGCCCGAGGTCCGCGCGGGGCTGCTGACCATGGACGGCAACGAGGCCATCGCCCTGGGCGCGCTGGCTGCGGGAGCGAACTTCTGCTCCTTCTATCCCATGACGCCGTCAACCAGCGTGCCGCTCAACCTCATCGCCAAGGGCCAGGAGCTGGGCGTGGTGGTCGAGCAGGCCGAGGACGAGATCGCGGCCATGAACATGGCCCTGGGTGCGTCCTATGCCGGAGCGCGAGCCATGACCGCCACCTCGGGCGGCGGCTTTGATCTCATGAGCGAGGGCTTGTCCCTGGCCGGCATCACCGAGACGCCCATCGTCATCGTGCTGGCCATGCGTCCCGGCCCGGCCACGGGCCTGCCCACGCGCACGGAACAAGGCGACCTGAACCTGGCCCTTTTCTCGGGTCATGGAGAGTTTCCACGGGCAATCCTCGCTCCCGGCAGCGTGGAAGAGTGCTTTCACCTCACGCATCGGGCCTTTGGGCTGGCAGAGAGTTGGCAGTCGCCGGTCTTCGTGCTTACCGACCAGTTCCTGGCCGACTCCTTCCGCAGCATCGAGCCGTTTGACATCGATTCCCTGCCCGAGCCTCCGGCGCTGCTCATCGAGCCGCCGGACCCGGAGAGCTATAAACGCTATGCACTGACGGACACGGGCGTTTCGCCCAGGGCCATCCCGACCCTTAGCCGGGCGCTGGTCGTGGTGGATTCGGACGAGCACGACGAACAGGGTCACATCACCGAAGACTTCGGCGTGCGCACGGCCATGGTGGACAAGCGCAACCGCAAGTTCCTGGGCCTGCTGAAGGAAGTCCTGCCGCCCGTGTACGAGGGGTCAGACAAGCCCGACCTGCTGCTGGTGTGTTGGGGTTCGACCATGGGCCCGCTGCTCGAGGCGGCCCGCACCCTGCGCGAGCAGGGCCGCAAGGTGGCCACACTGTGCTTCAATCAGGTCTGGCCCCTGGACCCATCGCAATTCGCCCGCCGCCTGATCGAGGCTCGCGAGGTGGTCATGGTCGAGGGTAACTCCACGGGCCAGTTCCGGGGTATCCTGCAAGTGCAGTCGGGCTTCCGCATCGACAAGCTCGTGCCGCGCTACGACGGCCTGCCCTTCACGGCTGCCTACATCCTCAACCGTCTCCAAGAGATGCGCTAGGGAAGCCATATGGTGGATATCAAGGACTACCCCGAATTCGAGACGGCCTGGTGCCCCGGCTGCGGCAACTTTCCCCTGCGCAAGGCCATGCGCCAAGCCCTGGCGAACCTCGGGCTGGAGCCGCACCAGGTGGTCTTCGTCTCGGGCATAGGCCAGGCGGCCAAGGCCCCGCACTACATTCCCTGCAATCTGTTCAACGGTCTGCACGGCCGGGCCTTGCCGCCGGCCCAGGCCATCAAGCTGGCCTTGCCCCAGGCCACGGTCATCGTGGAATCGGGCGACGGCGACATGTACGGCGAGGGCGGCAACCACTTCATCGCAGCAATCCGCCGCAACGTGGACATAACGGCCGTGGTGCACGACAATCAGATTTACGGCCTGACCAAGGGCCAGGCCAGCCCCACGACCATGCCGGGCCACAAGACCAAGGCCCAGCCCTTTGGCGCGCCCAGCGATGCCTTCAACCCAGTGGCCGTGGCCGTGGCCATGCGCGCCAATTTCGTGGCTCGCGGCTTCGTGGGCGACATGGACCACTTGGCCGAGCTTATCGTCCAGGCCGTGCGCCAGCCCGGTTTCGCCTTGGTGGACGTGTTCCAGCCCTGCGTGTCCTTCAATAAGGTAAACACCTTCCAGTGGTATAAGCAGCATTGCTACCGGCTCGACGAATCGTACGACCCCACGGATTGGCGGCAGGCCATGGACAAGGCCGTGGAGTTCGGCGAGCGCATTCCCACCGGCGTGATCTACAAGGGCGACCGGCCGACCTTCGAGGACCGTCTGCCCACCGCGCCCAAGGAGCCGCTGGCCAGGCGCGGCGTGGACCGGGAGGCGCTCAAACGCATCATGTCCACCTACGGCGCGCCGCTCAAGCGGCCGACCAAGAAGGCCGGCCCGTAAAGAGACCCGAGAAAACACGAGGATCTCCCGGTTGCCTGGAGATCCGGCAAGGAGAAACTGATATGTGGAAACCTGCACGCGGAATACTGATCCCGGTTATGTTCCTGCTCTTTATGTCGCAACCGGACCTGTCCAGGGCCGTGCCCGCAGTGGGCCAGGAATTCCCGGATCTGCGCATGTCGCCACCCTCCACGGCCGAGGATGCCGCATATCTGGGCGTGAAGCCAAGTCAGCCTTTCACTTTGTCGGATGTCGGGTCCGATTTCCTGCTGCTGGAAGTCATGAGCGCCCTGTGCCCGCACTGCCAGGCCGACGCGCCGCACATGAACGAGGTCTTCGCGGCGATTCAGGAGCAGGGCCTGGGGAAACAGCTCAAGGTCCTGGCATTGGGCGTGAACAACACGGAATTCGAGCTGACGCTATACCGCAACAAGTACGGCGTGCCTTTTCCGCTTATCATGGATGAGGAAATGGTAGCCGTGACCCAGGCCGGCGTGGCCGGCACGCCGACCTATTTCCTGCTTGACCTGCGCGGCCGGTCTCCGCAGGTGCTGCATGTCGTCGAGGGGCGCATGGACAGCCCCAAGAAATTCCTTTCGAATATTCGCTCCGCAGCCGGTCTGGAGAAGACAAAATGATCCACAATGCGAACGCCGAACGACTTTCGGGCCTGAGCGTATTGGAGCAGTCCGCTGCCGACCCGCGCGGACTCCAGAAGGCGTTTAATCATAGCCGAATCGTGGTGGGTAGGGCCTGGAGAGATGAGCCACTCCCGGCACCGAGGCGAAAGGTCTTGTTCGCCGTCCAGGCTCTTCTGCTGGCCCTGGTCCTTGCGCTGGTCGCCGCCGCTCCCGCTCCTGCCCAGACAACGCGCATTGCGCCGAAGAGCGGTCATGAAGGACACGATCAGGGTGGACTTATCTGGGATCCGGGCAAGCTCCCGCCTCGGGCCAGCAAGTTGAAGGTGCAGGTGGGCGACATGGCCCCGGACTTTACCTTGCCTTCCATTTCCGGCCAGGATGTCAGCCTGAGTGATTTTCGCGGCAAGAAGAACGTGGTGCTGTCCTTCGTGCCCGCGGCCTGGACTCCTGTCTGTTCCGAGCAGTGGCCGGGCTATAATCTTGGCCGCGAGGAGATCCAGACGCGCGACGCCGTGATTCTGGGCATCAGCGTGGACAACATTCCGACCCTGCACGCTTGGGCCGAAACCATGGGCAAATGCTGGTTTCCCGTTCTCTCGGACTTCCATCCCCAGGGCGAGGTGGCCTCGCGCTACGGCGTGCTGCGGCCCGAGGGCTTTACCGAGCGTGCCTTATTCATTATCGATAAGCAGGGCGTCATCCGCTACGCCGAGGTTGTCGATATCAACAAGGTGCCCAGGTTGGAGACACTCATTGATGAGTTGGACCGCATAAACAAAGCACAATAGGACCTGCGCCCCCATGCGAAAGATAGCTCTGTTCGCCTACAACGGTGAAACGCTCTGCTTCGTTCATGTGCTGCTCAACGCCCTGGACATGAACTCCCGAGGCTGGGAAGCGCGCATCGTGGTCGAGGGCAAGGTGACCAAGGCCATACCGGAGCTTGCCCGCGAGGGCGCACCTTTCCATGATCTGTATGAGCGCGCCAAGATGCTCGGCCTCATTGCCGGGGCCTGCAAGGCCTGCTCGGCCAAGATGGGAGTGCTGCAGGATGTCCAGGCCGCCGGCGTGCCGCTACTGGACGACATGCAGGGCCATCCGTCCGTGGCCCGCTTTCTGGAGCAGGGCTACGAAGTGATGACGTTCTGATGCTTAAGGCGCGCCCCTGGACCCGCGCAGTTTTTGGAAAGGTCAATGAAAGCGGCCGTCCATGCAGAAGCTTGGGCGGCCGCTTGTTTTGTATATCCTTGGGAGGTCAGACGTTGCTTGAAGCCGGTCCGCAAAAGCTCAGGCCAGTCTCGCCGGCTCGGACTCGATGACGCTCATGGAGCGCCAGGCCCCCTGGCGGTAGCGCAATGCGAAGGCTAGACCCAGGGCGCTTATGTACAGGGTGGCGCAGGCCCATAGCTGGTACAGATTCCCCTGATAGAACGTGGACAGAATCGTTACGGGCAGGAACATACCCAGCAGCGCGACCACGGCGATGGCCTTCATGACGAAGATGGTGTCTCCCGCGCCTCTGATAGCCCCGGAGTAGATGATGCCGATGGCGTCGAAGCAGTTGTACAGGGTCACGAAGCGCAACAGCACGATGCCGGTCTCCACGATGGCCGCGAACTCGGCGTCTGAGGCGTCGGCGGGCCGGAACAGGTCAAGCAGGGCTTCGGGCAAGAACAGGAAGGCCAGGCCGAACAGGCTCATGTACAATAGCGAGATATGCACGGCGCTGGTCGTGGCGCGCGCGCCGTCCTCGGGCTTGCCGCGGCCGATAGCTTGGCCAACCAGAGTGCTTACGGCCACGTGCACGCCGATCATGGGCATGAAGGCAAGCATGGAGATGTTGAAGACGATGTTCGTGGCCGCCAGCTCGGCTCGGCCCAGTCTGCCGACCATGAAGATGAAGAAGGTGATGGCCAGTATGTCCATGCAGAATTGCGTGCCGCCGGGCAAGCCGTAGCGCATGAGCCGGCCGAAGAGTTCACGCTCCGGCTTCCAGGCGCTGCGCACGCCGAAATCGGCCTCATTGGCGCGTCGGAAGATGAGCAGGGCGAGGATAAGGCAGATAAAGGCCGCCGAGACTATAGTGGCTATTCCCGCGCCCGCGATGCCCAACTCGGGCATGCCCCAGGCGCCGTTGATGAGTGCATAGTCCAGCGGCACGTTGAGCGCGGCTCCGGCTACGTTGGCAAGCATGACCACGCGCGTCTGGCCCCGGCCCGTGTAAAAACAGGACATCACCGAGCCGAGCACCGAGAAGCCCGCGCCTAGGGCCAGGATCTGGAAGTAGGTTACCTCCAGCTTGCGCACGGCTTCGGGATGTCCGGCCAGCGAGAACAGGGACTCGGCCGGCAAGGCCAGCAGAGCCAGCAAAGCCGAGGCCAGCAGGGAGAACCAGATGCCCTGCCATAGCGCCGCGCCCACGCGCTGCGGCCTGCCCGCGCCCACGTACTGGGCCACGAACACGTTGGCGTAACCGCCGGTGCCCATGAAAAAGGCGATGCCCAGGAACGCGGCCATGCCCGCGGGCATGGCCGCGGCAATGGCGTCCACGGAATAGCTGGCCAGGAACATGCGGTCCGTGAACTGCATGAGTGTGTTCGAGGCCATGCTGATGACAAGAGGCAGGCTGACGGTGAGCACCTCGCGGTAGCCACCGACGCCGTGATAGCGGAAGCGGAACATAAAGGGGATGTCTCGTATTCCTCCCGAAGATAGGGAGGGCTGGGGTTCGGCTGAGGAGGCGGCTAATTTACCTAACGCATGCGGATTGTCAACACACGGAAGGAAAGACAGACAGATTTGCGAAGCTGAAAGCTGTACGAATCAAATGTCACGGAAGTGCTTATTCGCGGCAGCCCTGGAAAAGGGCAAGCCCAGGCGGCTTAAAAAGCCGCCGCGGATCTGTTCCACTTGAGGGCGTCGCCCTTCTTGAACACATAGCCCACGGGCTGGCTGTTGCCGACCTGCAGCACGGCCATGAACGCGCCGGCCTCGGCGAAGTTGGCCGCCGTGATGAGCTGCTTCTGGACCTGCGTGCTCAGCTTGGCCTGCTCCTCCTCGCTGCCGACCGTGGCCCGCCATAGATTGGTGTCGAATTTGGACTTTTCCCATCCATAGCTCTTGAGCGCCTCGTCGAGGCGCGGGACGCTCGTGGCGGATATGTCGCCCAACTTGATAAAGATCATGACGTGCTGCGTGGACATGTGCTCTCCCCCTTGTCGGTCCGGATCGAAAGATGTTCTCAAGGCCTGCGGCGCGGAAGGATCACTCCCCAATGATCTTCACGAGCACCCGCTTGCGCCGCCTGCCGTCGAATTCGCCGTAGAAGATGCGTTCCCATGTGCCGAAATCGAGTCTGCCGTCCGTGACGGCCACGACCACTTCGCGGCCCATGATCTGCCGTTTCATGTGTGCGTCGGCATTGTCCTCGCCCACGTTGTGGCGGTACTGGGACACGGGCGCGTGCGGCGCGAGCCGCTCAAGCCATGCGTCGTAGTCGTGGTGCAGGCCGGGCTCGTCATCGTTGATGAACACGCTGGCCGTGATGTGCATGGCGTTTACCAGGCAAAGCCCTTCGTGGATGCCGGACTCGCGCAGGCATTGCTCTACCTGCGGCGTTATGTTGATGAAGGCGCGGCGCGTCGGCGCTTCGAGCCACAGCTCTTTGCGGAAGGATATCAAGCCACTATCCCCGGTTGCGGTCGACCTCCTGGTTTCATGGCCCAGGCTGGCCGGAATTGCAAGTTGCAGGACATGGTTAGGGCTTAAAACGGGCCATTCTCGCGACAAACGTTATTTTTTGCTTGCTGAAACCGGCTTTGGCCTTTAACCGATTGGAAAACTCTCGCACGAGGGAGACTCATGCTCCAGACTACAGAAATGGATCTACAAGAGCTCGTCAGAAGCCTGTTCGAGCATTTGGTTGACAGCATAAACGAAGACAATGCTGACTTGGCCTCGCTCGTCGAGCTGGTCAAGGAAGAAGAGGCCGTCTACATCTGGTTCGCTGGCGAGGATGACCGGCACAAGGCCGCACGCTACACGGCCCTGGTGGCCTGGGCCAAGGCCGAGGGGGCGCTGGCTTTCGAGCTGCAGGTAGACGACGCAAAGCCCTTCACGTTCTTCCGCATGACGCCAGGACAGGATCTTGGTCGCTCATTGTATGTCGCTGACCTTGGCGCCATTGACCGCGCTTCGGTCAAGGCCATGTTCGACCTGCTGGCGGCCAAGGGCTACCTGAACGACTTCTTCTACCAGGTGCGCGTGACCACGGCCGTAACCACGGGCTAGCGCAGCACTGCAAGTCATCGCCGCGGCCGGGATTGGCCGCGGCGCACCCTTTCATGCCGCAAGGCAGGTGTTCGGCTACGGGGCTTTCAATGCCGAAGCCCTTCCTGGGTTTCGAAGAATTGTTCGACCCAGATCGAAGACGTGAACACGGCCAGGGCAACCTTGTCGAAATCCAGGCGCAGGAGTTGGAGCAGGTTTTCCAGTTCCGTCCAGTCAGGCTCCTCGAACAGCTCGGCGAGCTGCAGCAGAGGCAGGTACTCTGTCTTGCGGCGGCACAGGGTTCCCTTGAGCCTTTCGTCCAGGGGCAGGTCCGCCAGGATTTGCTTCATGGGCACGCCCAGAATGGTTTCGAGCAGGGAAAAAGCGCCAAGCAGGAACATCTCGCCCGGATCGAAGTGCAGCTCCGGATGCTGCGTGGTCACCAGCTCAAGGAACTTGCCTCTTTGCAGCGATACGAAAAGCAGTTCGCTGTCTTCGTCGTCGGCCAGCATGTCCGTCAACAGCACCATGCGCAACCACGTCCTGACCTTCTTCCAGCCTAGCAGTGTGATGGCCTGCTTGATGGAAGTGATCTTGACCGGCATGGAGAATATGGCCGAGTTGAGGTAGGCGAGCAGGCGCAGGCTTAGGGAAACATCGGCCTGGATGGCGTTGGCCAGGTCGGCGAAGTTGGGATCTCTCTGCTCCATTACCTGGAATATTTGCAGCCGTGAGGCCCTGTGCGGCGAGAGGACCTTGCCTGGAATGATCTCGGGAGTCTTGAAGAAGGCGCCCGTGAACAGGGAGAAGCCCATGTCGCGGTACTCGGCCAAATGCGACTTGTCGGCGACGCCCCTGGCCATGAGCGTGGCGTCGAAGAGCTCCCAGCCCTTGATTCTGCGGCGAACCCCGTCCGGAGATAAGCCCGCGACATCGAGACAGATGATGTCGCTGACCTGCAGCAGGCCCCCGTCGGCTTCCTCGGAACTCACCTCGGCCAAAATGACGTGGCCTTCTTCCTTCAGGCGCTCGATCTCCTTCAGGCCGGCCGCACTCAGAGGTTTGGATGCGGAGATACGGAAGCCGATCTGTACCGGCGGAGCGATGAAGCTGACCGCCTGCAGGAGGAATCGCTCCTGAACGGGCAGGATGGCTCGGGCTCCGCGGTCCAGGATGCGCCGCAGGACATTGCGCCTGTCGCGAGCCTCCTGGAGGCTACCGGTATCCTCGGGCGGCATCTGCAAGGCCGTGCCGGCATGGATCTCTTTCGCTTGCAGGTCGTAGCCCCATATGGACATGCTCTGATCATAGATAGGCTGTCGAATGTAGAAAAGCGCTTTATCGCTCTTTGGTTTTGCCTGCTTTGCGTTCACCTGCATCCTTGGTGCCCTTCCAATATTCCTATTTCTAGGTTGCTTGATTCAATTTGAAGTCCAATTTGCATAACGCAAGGCGTGATGGCGCGCTAGCCCCCGTGGCTGACATGATGCAGGGACATTCGCCACCCTGTGCGGAGCGGAGGCCTGGATATGCATGCCATGGATCATGGACAGCTTGCTTCTCGCATTGACTATCAAAAAACATGCCTTGCGGCAGCTCCTTTGCAGGCTTGGGTTGACCTAGACCACCCTGGGGTGGGATGATGACGCGTGCTCCCATGCGGAGCGCAACAAATATCACAACATGCGCATATCGGCAGGTCAAGGACTGATGGATGGGCGCCCACTGGTCATGGACGGCCGCCGACATTTGTTGTCCCCGGCGGCGCTCATCAGACCAGAGCCGCTAAAAGCAGGCAAAAGCAAGTATGGACAAGGACTTGAAAACCGGCCCCGAACCATGGGCCGCAGATGGCGTAGAGGG
Organism: Desulfocurvibacter africanus subsp. africanus DSM 2603; assembly: GCF_000422545.1. Taxonomy (NCBI): domain Bacteria; kingdom Pseudomonadati; phylum Thermodesulfobacteriota; class Desulfovibrionia; order Desulfovibrionales; family Desulfovibrionaceae; genus Desulfocurvibacter; species Desulfocurvibacter africanus. The sequence goes on along the minus strand of NZ_AULZ01000008.1, from coordinate 173,339 downwards.
CTGCACCGTCTTGGGCGATGCACGGGAACGCCAGCGACTGGCTTTTGAGCTTTGCCCCGAAGCCATGAGCATCAACCGACTGTCGGATGGTGTATATCTCGATGTCAATCAGCGTTTCAGCGAACTGCTCGGTTATGAACGCGATGAGGTGCTCGGCCGGACATCCTTGGGCCTGGACCTCTGGGTGGACTCGGGACAACGCGAGCGTTTTGCGCAGGCCTTGAGGGCCGCGGGCAGACTTGAGGGCTTCGAGGCTTCCCTGCTGCATAGGGATGGTTCCAGTCAGCGAGGGGATATCTCCGCGCGGATCGTCAACCTGGATTGCGAGCCCTGCGTGGTAAGTGTCTTTCGCGAAATGAGCCGTTCTCGGCATGCGGAATCCCAGGTCGGCTCCAACGAGCTTGAGCGCCCTGATGGCGACCGCTCCTACCGCCTGCTGGTGGACAATGCCTTCGAGGGCATCGCGGTTATCCGCGAGGAGCACATTTGCTTCGCTAACCCGCGCTTCTTGCAGATCTGCGGCTACTCTCGCGAGGAACTGGCGCACAAGTCCATTTTCGATTTGATCCATCACGAAGAGCGCGGCAAAATCCTGCTTCGCCACAAACAGCGGCTGAGCGGCGTGCGCATGCCCATGACCTACGATATGCGCGGATTGTGCAAGTCCGGACAGGAAATCTGGCTGTTGGTGAACTCGGAATCCATAGATTGGTGCGGCGGGTCTGCGGTGCTGATCTGCGTTTCGGACATCAGCCGGCAGAAGCTGGCCGAGGAGGCCTTGCGCAAGAGCCAGATGCTCTATCAAGCGATTGTCGAGGATCAGACCGAGTTGGTCTGCCGCTTCTCTCCCGACACCCGCCTGACCTTCATAAACGATGCTTTCGCTCGTTTTTTCGGCTGCGCCAAGGATGAACTCCTGGGTATGCGTTTTCTCGACCTCGTGCCCGAAGCGGATCAGGAAGACCTTAGCGCCTACCTTGCGGGTTTCTGCCGGGAGCGGCCGAGCAACTGTCTGGAGCATTGCGTGTTGTCGACAAACGGCCGCAAAACCTGGCTGCAGCGCTGCGACCGGGCCTTGTTGGATGATGACGGCCAGATAGTCGAGTTCCAGTGCGTGGGCCGAGACACGACCAAGCGCCGGCTCTACGAGGAACAGATCGTCAAGTCCCTGCAAGAAAAGGAAATCCTGCTGCGTGAGATCCATCATCGGGTCAAGAACAACCTGCAGATCATCTCCAGCCTACTGCATTTGCAGGCTGCCACGGATCAAAGCGGCGCCCATCGCGATCTATTCGTCGAGAGCCAGAACCGCATTCTGACCATGGCCCTGGTCCATGAAGAGTTGTACCGCTCCGACGACTTGGCTTCCATCGATCTGCTGGCCTACATGCGCAAGCTCCTGGACCGGCTGCTCAGCGCCATGGGCGACAGGCGCAGGATTCAGGGCATGGTCGACGGCGAAAGCGTGGCCCTGACCATCGACGCGGCCATTCCCAGCGGGCTCATCGTAAATGAACTGGTCACCAATTCCTTCAAACACGCCTTCGGTCAAGACGCGGCCGGGCGGATCTCCATCAGCGTCTCCCGTTCGGGCGAGAGGGCGATCCTGGAAATATCGGATACGGGCCGCGGCCTGCCCGAGGGCTACGATTTTCGGACAGCCAAGTCGCTTGGCCTGCAACTCGTGGTCAGACTGGTCAAGCAGTTGCACGGGAGCATCGAGTTAGTGCCAGGGGCGGGCACACATTTTCGCCTGAACTTTCCGGTGCGTTGATCATCCCTCTCATATCGGTATATCCATTGATCCATGCTGATGCGTTGAATACTCAATATGCGACAGGGTAGGTGTGACACATGACAAGCGAGCAAACCATCGCGGCGGACCTGCAAGCATTTCTGGAGAGCTGGGCTGCCCAGGGTGGCGGGGCCGCCCGCAAGGCCTTGCAGATGATCCTCACGCGTATCGACTTTCTCGGCGATACGGAAATCCAGTACCTGGCCAGGCCGGGCATCAGCCATTCATTGCGCGTGCGGCGTCTGGACCAATCCGTCAGGCCGCTCTTTCTGCTCATGGATGTCGTGGGCGAAGACCCGGCCGAGCGCTGGCTGTCCGTCTGTTTCTATGGCGAAACCGTCAGCGACCCGCAAGAATTGGGTGATTTCGTGCCTGGCGGATTGCTGGGCGAGGATGGCCTCTGTTTCGATGTGGACGGGACAAACCTGGAGTTACTGGAGTATGTTGCCCGCCGCGTGGAAGAAGCCCATTTGGCGGCGGCCTAGCAGCGTTGGATGTAATGGTGGAATACGGAACCCGCCTGCCGAGACAGCCTGCCATGGCGAAAGCGATAATCATGAAGCGTGTAAACTGGCTCGTGCGCAGGTTTGTGAAAAAGGCTTCTTAAGCCACTTGCCAATTCCATACTGTTTTGGTAGGGAATTGGGCCGGACGGAACGAGCCGGTCCTTGAAGGAGAAGTCCCCATGCGCCTTTCGACTCGCAGCCGCTACGGGGCAAGAATGGTCCTGGACATGGCTCTTTACGGCAACGCGGGCCTAGTGCGGCTCTCGGACTTGGCCGTGCGGCTCGATGTATCGGTGAAGTATCTGGAAAAGCTCGTGCGCGAGCTGCAGAAAGCCGGATACGTCTACAGCAAGCGTGGTCCCACTGGTGGGCACGGTCTCGCTCGAGATGTTGCGGAGATTTCCGTGGGCGAGGTGGTCCGGCTGTTGGAAGGCGATCATGCCCTGACCATGTGCGCCCAGGAAGACCAGATCTGCAAGCATGTGGATGATTGCATCATGCGCAAGGTCTGGACCGATGCCAGCGAGGCCATGTTCGCTGCGCTAGACGCGGTTACGTTCGCCGATCTCGTACGCGAGGCCAAGGATAAGCAATTCAGCTGCGATTTCAGCCTCAAGAAGCTGTAGCAGCGAGCCATATCACCGCACGGGCAACCGTGCGGCCGGCCACGGCCGGCAGGGCGTCCCTGTCGGACACGGGTCAAGGAGCGGGTACATCAAGATAGGGGGGATGTACCCGTTTTCTTTTTGTTTGCCTGGCGTCAGCCAGGAAAGAAGCGCGCGGATCTTTTTCGCCCTGGCTACGGCGGCTTGCAACTATACCGGGAGCCAGCTCCTGGCCATTTGAGAGTATTTTGCTTTTGAAAATGCTCTGCAAGCCATGCGTCGGCATGGCTTGCCGCTAGCTTCGGCGTAGGCGCAATTCACTTGCGCCGTCAACGCCGGAGCGAGTGTTTTAAAAGCAATCTGCTCGAATGATGGAATGCAGGGGAATAGTTCTCCTGCCGGTAGTGGTCTGGGAGAGGGAGGCGATCTCTCCCAGTTCAAATACAAGGTGCTTTAACACGGGCTTGCGCTGGCCCTCTCCGGAGCAGGCCGGCTATTCTCCAAGCTGGCAAAGCCGACGGATGAGCCCGGTAGTCGAATAGCCGGGCAGAAGCGGCAGGCTGTGCACGCTGCCGCCGGCGGCCTCCACCACATCCCGGCCCACGATGTTCTCCACGCTCCAGTCCCCGCCCTTGATCAGAACCTTCGGTTGTACGGCCTTGATAAGCTCAAGCGGGGTATCCTCATCAAAGGACACGATATAGTCCACGCACTCCAGACCGGCCAGGACAAAGGCGCGTTCGGCCAAGCGATTCACGGGCCGGGTAGGACCTTTGAGCCGCCGCACGGATTCGTCGGAATTGAGTCCGAGCACGAGCACATCGCCCATGGACCTGGCTCGCTGCAGCAGGTCCACATGTCCGGGATGCAGGATATCGTAGCAGCCGTTGGTGAATACGATGCTCGACACCGGCCGCAAGGGAGCCAGCACGGCGATGATCTCGCTGCGCGAGCGCAGCTTGGGATTGGCGGGAAGACGTAGTGGGCTCATGCTTTCCTCCGCAGGTTCGCGCAGTTGCCGAAAAGCGCCAATTCCAGCCAGTCCATGGCGAAACGCAGGGTTTCTTCCTCGTCTCCCAATATGGCCCGCTTGCGGTCCTCATCCAGATCCAGCCGCTCGAAAATCTTCATATCTTCGATGAACTTGTGGAAGTTGTCCGGCTGATACAGGGCCAGGAATGCCATGTTCGTGTGCCGGTTGGCTATGGGCTGGCCGGTCAGCTTCTGACGGCCCATGATGTCCGTGAGCCGGTCGTTGGAGCGATTGTAGTCCTCCAGGCCCTGATCCGTGAGCCACATCGCGGGGGTCCAGTCTCGCTCTTCCTCGAATCCGCGACAGTGGGCCTCGCGCACCAGGAAAAACTGCTGCTCGATGTTGCCCGAGGAGGTCAGGCGCGTGGCCCGTCCCAAGGGGTAGGTGCGGCAAGCCGCCGGCCGGTGCTCGTACACCGAGCAGCCCTTGGCCGTGACGAAGGGACATGGCTTGCCAGGACCGGTCATCATTCTGAGCTGGAGCAAGGGGAAGCCGGTGTCCGGGGCGACCACGAGCGTGCCTCGGTTGGTGATAAAGGTCCGACTGTCCTCGCCAAGGGCGCGCCGCAGGCGCAGGGCGTCATAGGGCGTTATGGTCAGGGTCAGGTCCCCGCAGCAGGCATTGAAGCAACGCACTCCCGGATGGCAGGCGAAACGGAACGTTTCCTGGAGCCCGATCTCGGGCAGGCTCTCCAAAAAGGCCTGAGTTGCGTCCTGCTCGGATGCGGATCTGGATATAGGGCCAGGCGCGGGGGATTGTGTGGATTTTTCTTGCATGGCGTCTCCTGAAGGCGGCGGTATGCCGTTGTCAAACCGCCTACCACGTGGCTTGCTTTGAGGCAAAAGGCAAGCGCTTTGGCGTCCTGGCTGCGGTGCAGGCAGGGGGCGCTGCCCGGGTATGTCAGCATAGTACATAATTGAAAAACCCGAGACTGGTTGGGAGTGGTCCAGGCACTCCTTGGGATGTAAAAATACGGCAGGGACATTTTCAGGACTCTTTCGCTCCAGTCCGCCGCATAATAAAAGCAGACGAACTGCACGCTTGCGGCGGGAAAATAGCTGCTTTTGAGCTGCATCCTGGGTCTCTCCCATGGGCAGGCTCCCTGTGAATGGGAGCGTTTGAGCGTAAAAAACGGGAGATCCATGGGCTTGGTTCGGCAGAATGTCATGGCTGAGTCGGCATTGAAAAACGATATTAAGATGGCAATTATGTAAATCAAGGTCGAAGCCGCTGATTTGTCTAGGCCTGGAATAGAGGTTAGTCAGGGTTTGCCGGGCTGTTTAGTCACAAATGTAAATTTTTGATGCCGGCTTTTAAGGCAAACGGCTATGGCTTACAATAATGTCCATCATTGGCCCACAAGTTGCTATGCGCACCTGTCGGCATTTACACAAATGACAGGGGAGATGGACAATGAATGCGGCGGATACCTCTTTCGTACTGGTCAGCGCGGCCCTGGTCATGTTCATGACCCCGGGCCTGGCGCTTTTCTATGCTGGCATGGTCCGGGCCAAGAACGTGCTCGGAACCACCATGCAGAGCTTCACCCTGCTCGGGCTGGCCTCCATCGTATGGGCCGTGGCCGGGTACTCGCTTTCCTTCGGATCGGATATCGGCGGGATCATCGGCGGGCTCGACTACCTGTTCCTGAACGGCGTCGGCGGCGAAGCCAACGGACCTGTGGACAACCTGCCCCACGCGGCCTTCATGATCTTCCAGTGCATGTTCGCGGTCATCACGCCCGCGCTCATTACCGGAGCCTTTGCCGAACGCATGCGCTTCGGGGCTTTTCTGGTCTTCTCGACCCTGTGGCTTATCCTGGTCTACAGCCCCATGTGCCACTGGGTCTGGGGCGGCGGTTGGATGGGCAAGATGGGCGCCCTGGACTTCGCCGGCGGCGCGGTGGTGCACATGAGCTCCGCGGCGGCTGCCCTGGCCGGCGCCCTGGTGCTGGGCAAGCGCCGTGGCTTCGGCCGCGAGCCGCTCATGCCGCACAACCTGCCCATGACCATCCTGGGCGCGGGCATTCTCTGGTTCGGCTGGTTCGGCTTCAACGCGGGCTCGGCTCTGGCGGCTAACGGAACCGCGGCAAATGCCTTTGTTGCCACGCACTTGGCCTCGGCCGCAGCGGCCATGAGTTGGATCTTCGTCGAATGGCACCACCGCGGCAAGCCCACGACCCTGGGCGGCGCTTCCGGCGCAGTGGCTGGCCTGGTGGCCATCACCCCGGCCGCCGGCTTCGTGGGGCCCATGGCCGGCATCATCATCGGCGCGGTGGCCGGCGTGCTGTGCTACGGCGGCATCATGCTCAAGGGCAAATTCAAGTACGACGACGCCCTGGACGTTGTGGGCATCCATGGCGTGGGCGGCACCTGGGGCGCATTAGCCACGGGCATCTTCGCGACCATGAACGCCAAAGGCCTCATCGCCGGCAACCCCGGTCAGGTCTGGATACAGATAGTATCCATCGTGGCCACCTGGGCCTTCTGCTTCATCGTGAGCTACATCCTGTTCAAGCTCGTGGACGCCACCATCGGCCTAAGGATAAGCGAGGAAGACGAGGTTCGCGGCCTTGACGTGAGCGAACACAAGGAAGCCGGATACCAGATCTAACCAGCAGCACGCCGGAGCGACATCATGAAAAAGATCGAGATAATCATTCGCCCCTTCAAGCTCGATGAAGTCAAGACCGCCCTCGCCGGCATCGGCATTCAGGGCATGACCGTGACGGAAGTCAAAGGCTTCGGCCGCCAGCGGGGTCATAAAGAGGTCTATCGCGGGGCCGAGTACCAAGTGGATTTCGTGGCCAAGGCCAAGATCGAAGTCGTGGTCGAGGACGCGCTTGTTCCCAGCGTGGTCGATACGGCTTGCAAGGCCGCTCGCACCGGTCAGGTCGGCGACGGCAAGATCTTCGTTTCGCACGTGGATGAAACGGTGCGCATCCGCACCGGAGAGACGGGCGAGGACGCCATTTAGCAGGAATATGCCTTCGGCGACCGGGGGAAATCATTTCCCCCGGACCCCCTGCAGCTTTAAAGTGCAATGCTCAGCCACACATATGCCTAGGCTCCCATGACCGAGTCGACAATGGACTTGGCCTCCGCGAGGCGAAAGATCCTGGACGAGCTGGCCCAAGGCGGCCAAGCCAGCGACGCACCGGCCCGGCTTGCGTTGGCCATGGACGACTACTTTCGGCGGCGGCTGGAGGAGACGCGCGACGATGCGCCTCTCCAGCCGCCTTTCGTCCTGCTGGCCGTGGGCGGCTACGGCCGCCGGCAGCTCTGTCCTGGATCGGACATCGATGTCCTGCTCGTGTACCGGGAAGATCCCGGACCACGGGATGGTCATATCGAACAAATCTTAAGTGATCAGCCCGTCTCGCCTGATGCCCCCACCTGTTCTGATTCCATGACCGGGCCCGACGAGCCCACCGCCATGGAAAGCCTGGCCGGCCACTTATTCCATCCGTTATGGGACCTGCGCCTGGCCGTGGGCCATGGCGTGCGTTCCCTCGAGGAATGTCTGGACCTGGCCGCCGAGGACCCGCAGGTGCTGGCCTCGCTCCTGGATATGCGCCTGATAGCCGGTGACTTGGGTATATTTTGGGAGTTGCGGGAACGCATGCAAAAGGCTTTGGGAAGGGCACTGCCCTCCTCAAACTCCTCCCACCAGGGAGGTCATTTCCAGACATGGACCCCTGAACCCCGTATTTCCGGTCAGCAGGACGAACCGGCTGACCAAGTTTCCCATGAGCTCGCCATGGGCCTTGTTGCGCCGACGCATCGTCGGCGCAACAAGGCCCATACTGCAGGGGGTCCGGGGGGAATGATTCCCCCCGGCCGCCGGAGGCTATTCCAACTCCACATCGACGCCCGCCACTTCGCGGCCTGGCTGGCGCAGAGCGCGCCCGAAGGCGATGCCCCCGGCCTGGAGCCTGACCTGAAGAGCGGGCCGGGCGGCCTGCGCGACGCACATCGCCTGGCTTGGCTGGGTAAGCTCTTTCCGCAGGCCGAGGGCTTCTTCGAGCCGGCAGAACGGCAAGAGCTGGAGGGGCACGCGGAGTTTCTGCTGACCGTGCGCACGCAGTTGCACGCCATTGGCGGCGGCAAAGGCAATGTGCTGCACCAGGAACTGCAACCGGCCGTGGCGGAGCGCATGGGCTTTGACGGCAGTCCCGGCTTGGCCGCCGAGGGCCTGCTGGCTGGGGTGCAGACGGCCATGACTGGCCTGCGCATGGCCCGCGAGGCGCTCCTGGATAGCCTGCTGGGCCATGAAACCCTGCGCCCCGGCTTGTATTCGTCACCGGCCGACTGGCCGGAGCTGGGCTTTCTGCTCTTTTTGCGCATGGCTTTCTCGGGCCAGCCTTTGTCTTGGGAATCCAGGCGGGCAGTACGCCAGGGGCTGGCTCGCGCGCCAGCCACGGTAGCCTCCGCGCCCATGGCCTTGTCTTTTCTGCGTCGCGTTCTGCCCGCGCCTTATGGGGCGGACGCACTGTCCGCCATGCTGGAGACCGGCTTCCTGGCCGTGCTGCTGCCCGAGCTTGGCCAAGCGCAGCATCTCGTGCAGTTCGACGGCCTGCACCAGCATCCCGTGGGCCGGCACAGCATCGAAGCCGTGCGCGAATTGGGTGTGCTAGCCCGCGACCCGCGCCTTGGCGCGCTGCTGGAAGAGTTGAGCGGCGGGCAGCGCGACGCCTTGTTCCTGGCCGGACTGCTGCACGATGCGGGCAAGGGCGGGCCGGACCACGAGGCGCGCGGGGCAGTGCTGGCCCGTGACATGCTCGACCGCCTGGGCGCGCCCAGGTCCATGATAACAGACGTGACTTTTCTAGTGAGTCAGCACCTGTTGTTGCCGGTCACGGCCGTGCGTTCCGACCTTGGCGACGAGGTAGTGTCGGCATCGGTGGCACGCGCGGCCGAAAGCCTTCCGCGTCTGACCATGCTGCACCTGCTGTCCGTGGCCGACTCCAAGGCCACTGGACCACGGGCCTGGAATGGCTGGAAGGCCGCGCTCATGGGCGAATTGTACACCAAGGCCCGCCGGCTGCTGGAGCGCGGCTGGTTGTCCACGTCCGACGCCATGCGCAGGGCCCTGACCACGCGCGACAGGGTACGCGGCCTGGCCAGGGGCGGATATGATCAAACATTCGTGGAAGCTGCTCTGGCGGCCATGCCGCCGCGCTACGTACAGGCGCTCGACGCGGCCACCATTGTCTCGCATTTTCCGCTCGTGCTCGAATTCCGCAAGGAGCTGGAGGATGAACGCCGTCGCGTGCCCCATGGCCGAGGCGGCCTGGGACTGGCGATCGTGCGCGCCAGAAGACTGGAAGGAGCCAAGGCCTGGGAGCTGACCGTGGCGGCCATGAACCAGCCACGTTTCTTTGCCACCATGGCCGGGGTCCTGTCCCTGCACGGCCTGAATATCCTGCATGCGGAGGTGTTCACCTGGAGCGACGGCACGGTGCTGGATATATTTACCTTGGCCGAGCCGCCGGACCGACTGCAACCCCAGGAGGTCTTCGAGCGCGTGCGGCTAGGGATCAAAAATGCCTTGACCGGCAAGCTTAAGCTGGACGAACGGCTGGCCGAGCGTCGTCGTTCGCCGCTCAACCGCTGTCGTACCGGCGCTGCAGCCTGCCCCGAGGTGCGCGTGGACAACGAGGCTTCGGATTTCTACACCGTGCTGGAGGTGCGCGCCGCGGACAGGCCAGGCCGGCTGTACGAATTAGCCATGGCTTTGGACCGCCTTGGCCTGTCCGTGTTCCTGGCCAAGATCGATACCATGGGCGAGCGCGTGGCCGATATCTTCTTCGTGCGCGACGGAGACGGGCAGAAGCTCGACAGGAATTGCGCGGACGAGGTGGCGCAAGCCTTGCGGGACGCGGCTATATCCTGATCGCGAGAAGCGCTGTCTCGACCCTTATCGTGCGCCTTGATGCGCCGGGCAGGGGCTTCCCTTGGCCGGTCCGGCGTGCTAGCAAAACTCCGGTTCCCGCACATATCCACAGTCGATCCGAAGCCAGGAGCCCGAGCATGCGCAGCCTGACGGCATCCATCGCCATTGCCTTGATCCTTTTCATGTCCGCGACCTCGGCCGGAGCAGCGACCATCCGTTTCGGCGTGCTGCCGGTGCTGGACACGCTGCCGCTGCAGGTGGCCGCGCGCGAAGGGCTTTTCGCCGCCAAGGGGCTGGACGTGGAGCTGGTCAGCTTCATGAGCGCCCTGGAGCGGGACACGGCCATGCAGACCGGCCGGCTCGACGGCTACTTCGGAGACCTCATCGCCACGCTCCTGTTGGTCAAGACCGGCGCGCCCTTGCGGGTGGTGTCCATCGCCTACGAGTCGCGCCCGGACCAGCGCATGTTCGGCCTCGTCACTTCTCCACACAAGGCTGGCCTGACCCTGGGGACATTGTCCAAAAATTCAGTGAGCATCTCGCGGGCGACCATCATGGAGCTGCTCCTGCAGCGCATGGAGGCGGCCTACGCCATCCCGGCCGGGGCCTTGGTCCCGCTGGAAGTCAAAAAGATCCCCATCCGCATGCAGATGCTGCTGGCCGGCGAGATCGATCTGGCCTTGCTGCCCGAACCGCTGCTGTCCCTGGCCGAGTCCAAGGGCGGCACTGTGCTGGCAACGGACCAGAATCTGGCCATGCCGCTCACGGTGCTCTGTTTGGCCGATCGGCTGGCTGCCGACCGGGCCACGCTGGACAGCTTCCTGGCAGCCTACTGCGAAGCCCTGCGGCGCATCGCGGCCGAGCCAGAGAATTATCGCAGGCTCATGGCCGAGACGGGTCGCATCCCGCCAGAACTCAGGGATTCCTTCCCCATGTACCGCTATCCCGACCCGCGCCTGCCCACGTCCCAGGAGATCAAGGACGTGCAGGACTGGATGCTCGCCAAGGGCCTGCTCGCTCAGCCCATCCCTTACGCGCGGCTCGTGCCCGCCAGCTAGGCCGCGCTGCCATGCTGGAAGCCAGGCGACTCGGTAAACGCTTCTCGGGCGGCCGTGAAATATTGCGCGACGTGTCCCTGCGGCTTGGCCAGGGCGAGAGCCTGGCCGTGCTCGGGCCTTCAGGCTGCGGCAAAACCACGCTGCTGTATATGCTTTGCGGTCTGAGTCGGCCCGACATTGGCGAGGTGATGCTGGACGGCAAGCCCGTACGCAAGGGTATCGGCGATGCCGCCATCATCTTGCAGGACTTCGGCCTGCTGCCCTGGAAGAGCGTGCTGGACAACGTGGCCCTGGGGCTGAAGATCGCCGGAATCGGACGTGCCGAGCGCAACGAGCGCGCCCGAGCCGGCTTGGTCGAGGTAGGCTTGGAAGGCCGTGAGCGCGACTGGCCCGCCTGTCTTTCGGGCGGCGAACAGCAGCGCGTGGCCATTGCGCGGGCCTTTGTCATGAGCCCGCGCGCGCTGTTGCTGGACGAGCCGTTCTCATCCTTGGACGCCATCACTCGCGAGAAGTTGCAGGCGACCCTTCTGGCCATGTGGAGAAGGCGGGGGGTGCCCTACGTGCTGGTGACGCACAGCGTGGAGGAGGCCGTCTACCTGGGCGGGCGCATCCTGCTCCTGGCCGGCGACCCGGCCGGTGTGGCCGGCAGCTTCGACAACCCCGGCTTCGGCAGCGAGGGCTACCGCAACAGCGAGGAATTCTATGGCTTGGTGCGCCGGGTGCGCGCTGCCATGGAGGAGCTGTTCTGATGCGCTCGTGGCGGTCCCGCGCGGCCAAGATCGGCCGCTACCTGCTGGCTCTGCTGCTGCTTGGGTTGGCCTGGAAGGCCCTGGCCGAGGTGCTGGGCTCCAGCGTGCTGCCGCCGCCCGAGGCAGCCTTGGCCGCCTTTGGTCGCGACGCGCTCACGGCTGCTTTCTGGCGACACTTCGGGACCAGCGCGTATCGGGCCGTGTCGGCCATGCTGCTGGCCTGGTTGATCGCCTTTCCGCTGGGCATCCTCATGGGCGGCAGCCGCCGCATCGACGCGCTCCTGTCGCCCTTCGTGTCCCTGACATATCCCATCCCCAAGATCGTGCTCCTGCCGATCTTCCTGCTCCTGCTTGGTCTGGGCGACGCCTCCAAGATAGCCATGATCGCGCTCATCCTGGCCTACCAGATCCTGGTCACGACCCGCGACGGCGTGCGCGGCGTGCACCACAAGCATATCGACTCGGTGACTTCCCTGGGGGCAGGCAAGTTACGCGTGTTCCTGGATGTGCTGCTGCCCGCGGCCCTGCCGCACGGCTTCACGGCCCTGCGCCTGGGCACGGGCGTCAGCGTGGCAGTGCTGTTCTTCGTGGAGTCTTTCGCCACACAGACTGGCCTGGGCTACCTGATCATCGATTCGTGGGGCAGTCTGGATTACCTGCGCATGTTCAGCGGCATCTTCGGCATGTCGCTTTTGGGCGTGCTGCTCTACGAGGGAACGGACCTGCTGGAGCGCCTGGTCTGCGCTTGGCGCTACCAGGGACGGCGCTGAGACGTCTTAGAGCATTTTGCTTTTGAAAATGCTCTGCAAGCCATGCGTCGGCATGGCTTGCCGCTAGCTTCGGCGTAGGCGCAATTCACTTGCGCCGTCAACGCCGAAGCGGGCGTCTTAAAAGCAATCTGCTCTAGAGAACACAACCTTTTCAAATCCTATGTAGTTGGCTCTACGTCGAGATGGCCGGTTGACTCGGGCCGTCCTGGCCCTCGCCCTGCGGGCGTCATCCAAGGCGGCGACGTCCAATAGTGCTGTCCTGCACTATTGTCCTCCGGCCGTCTCGGAATGCGGGGTCCAGGGGGCCGAGTTCCCTGGTGGGTGAGGGTTCGGGAGAGGGCAAAGCCCTTTCCCGATTCATCCGCGAATTGTCTTACAAACTCGCGTAGCGCTCGATCTTCTTCTTGTATTCCAGAACGCCCTGCACGATGCCGTCGGCCAGCATGTCCTGGTAGCGCGGGTTTCTGAGCCTGTTCGCTTCGTTCTTATTGGTCAGGTAGCCGGCTTCCACGAGGATGGAGGGCATCTTGGCGCCCATGAGCACATAGAACGGCGCCTCGCGCGTACCGTGGTCCTTCAGGTTGTAGGACCTTTTTACCGAGGCGATAGTGGCGCTTTGCACGAACTTGGCCAGGTCCGTTGACTCACGCACCTTGGAGTTGAGCATGAGGTCGGTCAGGATGACTTGCAGGTCCGAGATGCGCTTCTCCGAAACCGCGTTCTCGCGCGCGGCCACGCGCACGGCATCCTGTGTCCTGGCCAGGTTCAAGGAGTATGTCTCCAGGCCGTGGATTTCAGTTTTGCGGTTGGCGTTGACGTGGATGGACACGAACATGTCGGCCTTCTGCACGTTGGCCATGGCCGTGCGCTCTTCCAGGGGGATGAACACGTCCGTGGTGCGCGTGTAGATCACGTTGAAGCCCTTGGATTTAAGTCGCTGGCCCACCTTGAGGGCCAGCGAGAGCACGATGTTTTTTTCCTTGAGGCCATAGGCCACGGCCCCCGGGTCCTTGCCGCCGTGGCCGGCGTCGATCATGACCGTATGCACCGTGAGCCCCAGCTGCTCGATCAGCTCGCCCACCGCCCCCGGAGATGCGGATACGGCAAGGGGCACGTCTCCGGCCGCCGCGCCCTGCACGGGCTTGGCCTGGGCCAGCGCCTGGGGCTTTCGCTCCGTCGCATAGACGTCCACCACTACCCGGTAGGGATCGGGCAGGGTGAATACGTGGTAGTTTTGGAGATCCTGGAAATCGAGCACCACGCGGGCCACGTCGGGTTGATTCTGCGCCGCGCGGATGCCGGAGAGGATGCCGTCGCTCACACTCAGGGTGCGCGCGGGGCCTCCGGCGAGTTTGGTCGACTGCAGGTCGATGAACAGTCGGTGCGGCAGACCCTGGGAGGCGTTGGGCTGCAGCAGCTGATAGCGAAACTCGACTTCGGCGTCCACGTCGATGACCACGCGCGTGTAATCGCTGGAACTGCGATGGCGGATGTCGTTCAGGCTGGCAAGCCCTATGGTCTTCACTTCGGGCCGCACCACGCCCGAGGCCCTGGCCGAAGGCGGGCCGGACATGACCGGCTGCAGGGCCGGGGCTTGCGGTGGCAAGCCGGCGTTTTTTCGGTCCAGATCCAGGAGCATGGCCTGGGCCTGCGCGTGCATGTCACCTTTCTTGTGGTTGTGCACGATAAGCAGCAGGTCCACGTAGGCCAAATCCTTCTCGCCCAAGCGTTCCAGATTGATTTTGGCCTTGCGCAGAAGGGAGTCGTCGGTCCAGGCATGATTCGGAAAGCGCGTGGACATGCGCTGGAAATAGTCCACGGCCCTGATGAAATCGTCCTTGCGGTTGGAACGCAGGCCCAGCTCTTCATGGACCCGGCCCAGATAGAAGAGGGATTTGGGAGCGTAGGAGCCTTCGGGATCACCGGCATATGCTCGGCGGAAATGCTCCTCAACCTGGGACCATGCGCTGCGCTGGCTTGCCTTGTCCTGGTTCTTGAGCAGGGAGTGGAAGGCGTGCCAGCCGGCCTTATAGCTCGTTGCCGCCGTGGCTGCCCAGGCTTGACCGTTGCCTGGCCAAGTCATGAGCAGGTTCAGCAAAACGCAAAGAAAAATGGCCGGGATGAGCCGCGGCGCGAACGGTTCCGGTACGCGCATGTTATTCCACGGTGACGCTCTTGGCCAGGTTCCTGGGCTGGTCCACGTCCTTGCCCAGGTAGTCGGCCACCTCGTAGGCGAAGAGCTGCAGGGCCGGTAGGGCCAAAAAGGCGTTCAGCGGGCCCCAGACCTCGGGCAGCAGCCAGGGATGATCCACGCTCAGGTCCAGGCCGGGGTGGGTGAGGGCGATGATCTTGCCGCCGCGCGCCTGCACCTCGATGAGGTTGGACTTGACCTTGGGGTAGAGGGCGTCGTTGAGCGCCAGGGCGAACGTCGGGAATTTCGGGTCCACCAGGGCGATGGGGCCGTGCTTCATCTCGCCGGAGGCATAGCCCTCGGCGTGGATGTAGGAGATCTCCTTGAGCTTGAGCGCGCCCTCCAGGGCCAGCGGGTAGCACAGGCCGCGGCCCAGGTAGAAGAAGCTCTTAGCCTCGGAGTAGGTGCGCGCGAGGAAGCGGGCCTTGTCGCGCATGGCCGGCAGGCTGGCCTCCAGCACCTCGGGCAGGCCCAGCAGGCCGCGCATGGCCTTTTTGCGCTCGTCGTCGGCCATGAGCCCCTTGCGCCGGCTCCAGTACAGGGCCAGCAGCGTGAGCAAAGTCAGCTGGCTGCACATGGCCTTGGTGGAGGCCACGCTGATCTCCGGGCCGGCCTGGGTGTAGACCACGTAGTTGGACTCGCGGGCGATGGTCGAACCCACCACGTTGCACAGGCCCACGACCTTGACGCCCTGCTCCTTGGCCAGACGCAGGCCGGCCAGGGTGTCGATGGTCTCGCCTGACTGGCTGATGGCCAGGACCATGTCCTCGGGCTCCAGGATGGGCTGGCGGTAGCGGAATTCGCTGGCGATCTCCACGTTCACGGGCACCTTGGCCCAGGACTCGATGAGCTGCTTGCCCCACAGGCCGGCGTGGAACGAGGTGCCGCAGGCCACGATGTGCAGCCGCTTGGGCACGGGCATGGCATCGAGCTCGGGCAGAGACACCTCGTTGGTGGCGTGGTCCACGCGGCCCAGCAGGCAATCGTGGATGACACGCGGCTGCTCGAAGATCTCCTTGAGCATGAAATGCTTGTAGCCACCCTTTTGGGCCGACTGCACGTCCCAGGTGATGGTGTGGGTCTGCTTTTCCACGGGCGCGAGCGTGGCGGCGTCCATGACCTTCCAGGAGCCGGCGTCCATCTGCACGAGTTCGCCGTCCTCCAGAAAGACCACTTCGCGCGTATAGGGCAGAAAAGCCGGGATGTCCGAGGCCAGGAAGATCTCTCCCACGCCAAGGCCCATGACCAGCGGGCTGGTCTGGCGCGCGCCCCAGATTTGACCGGGGTGGTCCTTGTGCATAACGACGATGGCGTAAGCGCCTTCGGCCCGTGACAGGGCCCAGGAGATGGCCTCGGGCACGCTCGCCTTGTGCGTGAGCCCTTCGGCGATGAGGTTGGCCAGCACCTCGGAGTCGGTGTCCGAGGAGAAAGTGTAGCCCGTGGCCGCGAGCTCGGTCTTGATTTCCTGGTAGTTCTCGATGATGCCGTTGTGCACGAGCGCCAGGCTGCCCTTGCAGTCGAGGTGCGGGTGGGCGTTGCGCTCGCTCGGGCTGCCGTGGGTGGCCCAGCGCGTATGGCCCATGCCGTGGGTGGCGTTCATGATGTTGCCGGCCTCGGGCACGGCCTTTTCCAGCTCCGCGAGCTTGCCGGGCTTGCGCACCACGCGCAGCGCGCCGCCCTGGGGCACGGCCAGCCCGGCGGAGTCGTAACCACGGTATTCCAGGCGCTTGAGGCCTTCGAGGATGACGGGAGCCGCGGGCCTATGCCCGCAATAGGCGATGATGCCGCACATGATGCTGCACTCCAGGGAGTGATAGGGTTCGCTGATTGAATACGCTCAAGCCTCAGCCCTCCGTTGCTCCTTGGGAGCCCGGTGAGGCTGAAATCTTTTTCCAAAAATCGGGCCAAATATCCATGAGCTTGCGCAGGGCTCTGCCCCGATGGCTGCGTGCGTTTTTTTGTTCCGGACCGAGTTCGGCCGCCGACATGCCAAGTTCGGGGTCCAGGAAGAGTGGATCGTAGCCGAAACCGCCCTGGCCCTTGGGCTTTCGGGCTATCTCGCCGTCCCAAGTGCCACGCGCGGTTACCGTGGCTCCGTTGGGAGCCACGGCAGCCACCACGCATACGAAATGGGCGGAGCGGCGCTCGGGCGGGACCGTGGCCATCTCGCGCAGGAGCTTGGCATTGTTGTCCGCGTCGGTGGCGCGTTCGCCGGCGAAGCGGGCCGAGTATACGCCCGGCGCGCCGGCCAGGGCGTCCACCACCAGGCCCGAATCGTCGGCCAGAGCCGGCAGTCCGGTGGCTTGGCATACCGCCCGGGCCTTGATGAGCGCGTTCTCCTCGAAGGTCTTGCCTGTCTCCTGGATCTCGCCGATCTCGGGAAAGGCGTCCAGGCCCACGACTTCGACATCCAGCGGTCCGAGCATGGCCGACAGTTCGGCGATCTTGCCTCGGTTGCGCGTGGCCAGTACGATTTTTTGCACGCTGCCCCCCAAATTCGTTATGCGCCCGGGTCTTCGTCAGTGACAGCGGGCATGCTCAGGACCGGGCGCAGGGACAAGACTCGCTTGGCATCCATGCCCAACCGGCTTTTCTGCGCCATTGCATTGGCATTCATATCGCCGGCGTGGCCTTGGGTGGGCCAGACGAAATTGTACTCGCTCGCCATACGGGCGCGCTTGGTGATGTCGCGGCGCTTCTCGACCATATTTGTCAACTCGCCCTTGGCGTTAAAGCCTGGAAGGGTGTAAAGTTTGAGGTCTTGCAGCCGGCTCAGCGTGTCCACTAGGGAGTGCATGGCCTCGGATTTGGCGCCGGTAGGCAGTTGGCCTGGAAGGGACAGGGGCCGCCCGTCGCACAGGGATTCTCCTTCCTCGCGGAAATGCCGGCCGGGTGTCTTTGGGAGACATCCCTTGCGGGCACAAAAATTGCGGTTGCAGTCAGAGGTGATGCTCGGCGATTGAATCATTGGAAACCGGCGTCCTTGACCACAATCCAAGGCGCTACAGTGTAGCAGTGAAAGGCTTGGGGAATCAAGTGTAGCCCTATTGCGGGTGCGGACCATGGCTGTGGCCCAGGAGAGCATGAAAAGCCTTTGCAGCCCGTGGGACATGATGTAAAAAAATCTCTTTTTGAAAGCAGGCCAAACATGCCAACCCTAAAAATATACAGTGTAAGCTTGGGCTGTCCCAAGACCCGCGTGGACTCCGAACGGCTGCTCGGCGCTCTGGGCAAGGTGTGCCCCGTGGACAAGCCCGAGGATGCGCAGCTTATTTTTATAAACACCTGCGGATTCATCCGGCCCGCGGTGGAGGAATCGTTGCAGGCCGTGCTCGACGCCGCTTCGGCGGCCGGAGAGGCAGACGCCCGGAACCGGCCGCTTTTGGCCGTGGCCGGCTGCCTGGTCAGCCGCTATGCCGGCGAGCTGTCGCCGGAGATGCCCGAGGTGGACTTGTGGCTGCCCCTGGACGCCATGGACCACTGGCCGAGCATGGTCTCCGAAGCCTTGCAGCGCCGGGGCCTGGCGCAGGGGCCGGAGCTCGCGGCTTGGCCGGCGCGTTTTGGCGGACCCGTCAGCTACGCCTACCTCAAGGTCAGCGAGGGCTGCTCCCACGCATGCTCCTTCTGCACCATCCCGTCGATCCGCGGAAAGTTGCGCAGCGAGCCGGCGGATCGGTTGCTGGTCGAGGCGCGCATGCTCCTGGACAGGGGCGTGAGCGAGCTTGTGCTCGTGGCTCAGGATTTGACCGCCTACGGCCGGGAGGCCGAGGGATCCGATGGCCTGATCCGCTTGCTGGAGCAATTGCTGCCGCTGTCCGGCCTGGCGCGCCTGCGTCTCATGTATCTCTATCCCGCCGGCCTTACCGACGAGCTGCTTTCCTTTCTGCGTACGGCCGGAGCGCCTCTGCTCCCCTACTTCGACATTCCGCTGCAGCACGCGCACCCCGAGATCCTTTCGCGCATGGGGCGGCCTTTCGCCCGCGATCCCTGGCGCGTGCTGGACCGCGTGCGTGAACGCTTCCCCGAGGCGGCCATACGCACGAGCCTTATCGCCGGCTTCCCAGGCGAAACCCAGGAACACTTCCAGGCCCTGCTGGATTTCGTGCGCAAGGCGCGCCTGACCCACCTGGGAGTTTTTCCCTACTGGCCCGAGGAAGGCACCGCAGCGGCGGGCATGGAAGGCCAGGTGGACGAGGATATCAAGCAGGAGCGCGTGCGCCTGCTCATGGAAGCCCAGGAGGAAATCAGCGAGGAGCTCATGGCCGGCTATGTCGGGCAGGAATTGGACGTGCTCGTGGACGAGCCGAGCCCTGATTGGCCGGGCCTGCACATCGGACGGGCTTGGTTTCAGGCCCCGGAGGTGGACGGCGTGGTCTATGTGAGCGGGCCGGGAGTGGCCCCTGGGCGCACGGTCAAGGCCATGGTGGAGGAGGCAGGCGCGTACGACCTGTCGGCATTGGCGTAGATCAATCAATAGTTCATCCCGTCGAGGCAATACGCTCCCTGGATTTTATTTGACCATCGTCGCGTCCCGACCCATGTGCCGCGCTGACGTTGCCCCGACACGAAAACCGACGGGGCATGCTGCGAACACTGGAGGGAGAAAACACGGCCAGAGGCCAGAGCCGGAGTTGTCATTACGATTCCGTTCTGGTATTGACACGTAAATTTTCGTCAGAGGAGCCTGGAGGTATCTATGACAAACGCAACTCAAAGCATGGAAAAAACAGTAACCCACGGCGGCGACGCCGACTTTGCCGAGAACATCGATTTCGCCTCGGCCCTGGACAACTACCTGAATGAGGACTTCGGGGCCATCGAAGACGGCAACATCGTCTCCGGCGAAGTGGTCAAGATCGACACCGACCACGTGCTGGTGGACGTCAACTTCAAGTCCGAAGGCCAACTTCCCATTGGGGAGTTCACCGATAGCAACGGCAATGTGACCGTGAAGGTCGGCGACAAGGTAGACGTCTTCGTGGTGCGCAAGGACGAGGTCGAAGGCACCATCGTCCTGTCCCGCGAGCGTGCCCAGCGCATGAAGCTCTTCGACAAGCTCGAGGACGTGCAGGAAGGCGACAAGACCATCAGCGGCCGCATCATGCGTCGGGTCAAGGGCGGTTACACCGTGGACCTTGGCGGCGTGGAGGCTTTCCTGCCCGGTTCGCATGTGGATCTGCGCCCCGTGCCCGACATGGACGCGCTGGTTGGCAAGGACTACGAGTTCCGTGTCCTGAAGATCAACCGTCGCCGCTCCAACGTCATCGTCTCCCGCCGCGTGCTCCTTGAGGAGCAGCGCGAGCATATGCGCAAGGAGCTGCTGGAGACGTTGTCCGAGGGTCAGGTTGTCACGGGCAAGGTCAAGAACATCACCGAGTACGGCGTGTTCGTCGACCTCGGCGGACTGGACGGTCTGCTGCACATCACGGACATGTCCTGGCGGCGCATTCGCCATCCCAAGGAAATGGTCGGCCTGGGCGACGAGCTGGAGCTCAAGGTCCTGTCCTTCGACAAGGACAACAAGAAGGTCTCCCTGGGCCTCAAGCAGCTCGTGCCCGATCCCTGGGAAGACATCACCAAGAAGTATCCCGAGGGCGCCAGGCTCAAGGGCCGCGTGACCAATCTCGTGGACTACGGCTCCTTCGTGGAGTTGGAGCCCGGCGTTGAAGGTCTGGTACACATCTCCGAGATGTCCTGGACGCGCAAGCTGCGCCATCCTTCCCAGATGGTCCATCCCGGCGATGAGGTCGAGGTGGTCGTGCTGGGCGTGGACCCGGACAAGAAGCGCATCAGCCTCGGCATGAAGCAGATCAAGCCCAACCCGTGGGATCTGGTGGCCGAGAAGTACCCCGAGGGCACCATC
Organism: Desulfocurvibacter africanus subsp. africanus DSM 2603; assembly: GCF_000422545.1. NCBI lineage: Bacteria > Pseudomonadati > Thermodesulfobacteriota > Desulfovibrionia > Desulfovibrionales > Desulfovibrionaceae > Desulfocurvibacter > Desulfocurvibacter africanus. The sequence continues at coordinate 152,874 of NZ_AULZ01000008.1, read as the reverse complement.
CTCGAGGGCACCATCAAGAACATCACCGAGTTCGGCCTGTTCATCGGCATCGAGGATGGCATCGACGGCCTGATCCACGTCTCGGACATCTCCTGGACCAAGAAGATCCGCCATCCCGGCGAGATGTACAAGGTCAGCGACACGGTGCAGGCCAAGGTGCTGACCGTGGACAAGGAGAACGAGAAGTTCACCCTGGGCGTCAAGCAGCTCAACGAAGATCCCTGGAACGAAGTCCCCGGCAAGTATCCTGTCGGCGCCACGGTCAAGGGCATCGTGACCAACATCACCGACTTCGGCCTGTTCGTCGAGGTCGAGGAAGGCATCGAGGGCTTGGTGCACGTTTCCGAGATCAGCCATAAGAAGGTCAAGAATCCGGCCGAGCTGTTCAAGGAAGGCGTGGAGATCGAAGCCAAGGTCATCCACGTGAGCGCTGACGAGCGTCGGCTTGGCCTGTCCATCAAGCAGCTCAAGGAAGAAGAGGAACGCAAGAAGCCACGCGAATTCCGCACCACAAGCGGCGCGGATACCGGCGGCAGCACCCTGGGCGACCTGATCAAGCAGAAGCTCGAGGACGCCAATGCCGAATCCAGCGGCGACGAAGGCTAGTTTTAGCCAGCGCCACCCGATTCTCTTCGGTCTTATGCTCCTAGCGGCGGCCATGGCCCTCTTCGGAGGCGCCATGGCCGCCTTTCATCTTCTCCCGACAGGCGAGTTTGCCGGCGCACGCCTCGGTGTCGTGAGGGTGGAGGGGCTTATCGTCGGGTCCGAGGATCTGGTGGGCTGGATCGGTGAGTTGGAACGCGATGATTCCATAAAAGGCGTATTGCTGCGCATAGACTCGCCTGGCGGCGTGGTGGCTCCGAGCCAGGAGGTTTACGCCGCCGTACTCCGCCTGGCCGAGCGCAAGCCCGTGATAGCCAGCATGGGCGCCGTGGCCGCCAGCGGCGGATATTATATCGCGGCCGCAGCCCAGGAAATCATGGCTAATCCCTCGACACTTACGGGTTCCATCGGTGTGCGCATGGAGCTTCTCAACATTCGGGCCCTGGCCGAAAAGGTCGGCCTGTCCCAAACGCTCATCACAAGTGGCGAGATGAAAGGCGCAGGCACTCCGTTCCGGGAGATGAGCCCGCGCGAACGCGAATACCTCACGGCCGTGGTCATGGACATGCATGACCAGTTCGTGAGTGACATTGCGCAAGCTCGGGGCATGGAGCGCGAGCAGGTGGCCGCCCTGGCCGATGGCCGGGCCTTCACCGGTCGCCAGGCGCATGGGCTTGGCCTGGTCGATCATCTGGGCGGCATGGAAGATGCCATGGACTTGTTGCGCGAGAGGTGCGGCCTTACCGGTGAAACGCCTGTGCTGGAAGGCCCGATCGAAGAAAAGAGCCTGTTGCTCCGTGTCCTCTCCGCCGCCATCATTGAGCCGGCTTCCGAGGCTGTTTCCGAAATGACTTCCGCAATCAGCGCGCCGCGCTGGGTATTCCTCTTTTGACGGCAAACGGCCCCGGCCCGCAAACGCGGACCGGGGCCGCCGCCGTAAGCCTAGCCTTGGACCATCTGCGCGCAATGCACGCAGAAGCGGGTCTCCGGCATGGCCATGAGCCGCTTGATTGGAATCTTCTCGCCGCATTCCTCGCACAGGCCGAATTCAGGGCTGTCGATGCAGGCCATCACGCGCCTGAGCCCGATTAGCCTGGTCATGGCGGATTGAAGCGCTGCTTCGTTGACCGCCCGACTGGCCAGCCCGCCCATGCGCCCAAGCCTTCCCACGGAACAATCCGGGGTCTCGGGCGCGGACAGGGTCTTAAGTTCTTCCACATGGACTTCCAGTCCACGCATATCGTCGATAATCCGGTTCTTAAGCGTTGCCTTTTCCATAGGCAGCATGGCGGTACCTCCCTCGAAAGGTACAGACTAACCGCTCTGCGAAGTCTGTTCAAGGTCGAGGAGGAATTTTTTCATTGCAATGCCCGGCCCGAAGCCGGTCAGGTTTCCGCCCGTCCCGATGACCCGGTGGCAGGGCACTACCAGGGGCCAGGGATTGGTGGCCATGACTCGGCCCACCGCTCGGGCAGCTCCGGGCCTGCCGACGAGGGACGCTAGTTGGCCATAGGTCGTGAGCTGGCCATGCCGCACGTCCTTAGCCAGGGTCTCACTCACTTCGCGACGGAAAGGAGTTAGTCCGTCCATGGCGAGCGGCAGCTCGGGCCACTCCACGCGCTCGCCGGCCAGGTAGCGGGTCAACGTTTGGGCCAAGGCGCGCCCGTATCTGCTTGTAGGTTCAGGACCGGATGGGGCGTCAGGGCCTGCCCAGTCCAGTCCAATGGCCGCAATGCTATCCGATTCCCAATGTAGGGACAGGCATAGCGGTTTTGAGATGATGACTTCGAAGCTCATGGGCTCTCCTTACTCCACGCGGTCACCGTGCCGTGTGCGCTGGGGGGGCAAGTGCGCAAGAACCGTCGGCTTGACCGTCAAAAATATGAAGCCTGGGCCGACGATACCCTGCGAGTTGAGTTTTCATGGAGGACGGCATGGACACCACTAGGGTGATATGTCTAATAAACGTGGACGTCTTGGTCTTTAAGTAGTTGGCATGGATGAAACGGTTGTCAAGGCATGGTCATTGCAGCGTTGACGGCAAGCCGTGGGTGTGGTCGAACCAGACCGGAATGCCGGTTTGGGCGCCGACCGCTTTACCCTGCCAGAGATCTCGATTGGTCAGCTCCTCGCGAATGCGCGTGAGCAGGGCGGATTTATCGCCCGCCCAGTCGGGGGCGACTAGTTCGCCTGGGGCGGGATCGGCCTGGAGGCGGTGTACGACCATGTCCGGCCGGGTTTCTGCAAGGGCTAGGCAGAGCATGGACACGTAGCGCGAAGGGGTGAGGGGGGAATACTTACCGGTTCTCCACATCGTCTCCAGGGCCGTTTCCCGCAACACGAGCAGGTTGTGGAACTTGATGCCGCGCACAGGCAGGGCGCTCACGGCTCTGACCGTGGCCAGGAACTCGGTTTCACCCTCGCCTGGCAGCCCGGCCATGACATGGGCGCAGACCTTGAGTCCGAAAGTGGCGGCCTGCTCCACGGCCGAGGCGAAGCAGGCAAAGTTGTGGCCACGGCCGATTCGTGCGAGGGTTGAGTTGTCGGATGACTGCAGTCCGATATCCAGCCACGTTTCGGGGATGCCGGCCCTGGCGAGGATGGCCAGTTTTTCCCTGTCCAGGCAGTCCGGTCGAGTGCCTACGCTGATGGCCGCAAGTCCTGGCAATACGCTGATCTCTTTCAGGAGATTGGCGAGTCGGGCGGCTGGTCCGTAGGTGTTGGAGAAGGACTGCAGGTAGGCAATGAGGGAAGGTGGGGCTGCCTCATCCGCTTGGCCGGGAGTCTTGCGTGAGGCAAGCCGGGCCCACTGTTCAGACAGGGACAAGCCGCTTGTGGCCAAGCCTGTGCCCGAGCCGCGCGCATTACAGAATGCGCACCCCTGGCGGGATATGCTCCCGTCACGATTCGGGCAGCCGGAGCCAGCGTCCAACGGTATCTTGCGCAAGCGCCTACCGAAGCGCTGCCGTAAGTAGGTGGCAAGGCTATAGATTCTGTTCATGGCCGATGCTCCTTCCCGGTAGTCTCTTGTGGCCGGCCGTTAATGCGTACAGTGGCAACCGGCTATATTTTCCCTGGCTGTTGACAATGTGGCCCTTTTGAAAAAAGAAGGCCTTTGCAAACCTTAAGACCCACTAAGTTTCACCGTATCGGGAAGCGAGGCGATATGTCGAAAGTCTTCGATAAGGCCCTGGGCTATTTTTCCAACGACCTGGCCATTGACCTTGGCACGGCCAATACCCTCGTCTATGTTAAGGGTAAGGGCATAATGCTCGATGAGCCGTCGGTGGTCGCCGTCAAGGAAGACAGCCGCGGCAAGAAGGTGCTGGCCGTCGGGCATGAGGCCAAGAAGATGCTCGGCCGCACGCCTGGGAATATCGTGGCGATCCGGCCCATGAAGGACGGCGTCATCGCCGACTTCGAGATCACCGAGGCCATGCTGCGCCATTTTATTTCCAAGGTGCACAACTCCAGGCGGCTGGTCCGTCCGCGCATCATCATCTGCGTGCCCACGGGCATTACCCAGGTGGAGAAGCGCGCCGTCAAGGAGTCGGCTCAGAGCGCCGGAGCGCGCGAGGTCTATCTCATCGAGGAGCCCATGGCGGCTGCCATCGGCGCCGGGCTGCCCATCACCGAGCCTACTTCCAACATGGTCGTGGACATCGGTGGCGGCACCACCGAGGTAGCGGTCATCTCTTTGGCCGGCATCGTCTACTCCAAGTCGGTACGCGTTGGCGGCGACAAGATGGACGAAGCCATCATGCAATACGTCAAGCGCAAGTACAACATGCTCATCGGTGAGTCCACGGCCGAGATCGTCAAGAAGACCATCGGCTCGGCTTTCCCCAACGCCATCGACGGCAGCATGGATCTCAAGGGCCGCGACCTGGTGACCGGCATACCCCAGAACATCACCATCACTTCCGAGGAAGTGCGCAAGGCCATTGCCGAGCAGGTGGACGCCATTCTGCAGGGTGTTCGCATCGCACTTGAGCAGACCCCGCCCGAGTTGGCCGCCGACATCGTGGACCGCGGCATCGTGATCACCGGCGGCGGCGCACTGCTGCACGGGCTTGATCAACTCCTGCGCGAAGAGACCCGCTTGCCCATCACCGTGGTGGACGAGCCGCTCAAGGCCGTGGTTCGCGGTTCCGGCATCGCCCTCGACGATCTGGATACGTATCGGGAAGTCTGCGTCGATTAATCCGTCCCGGCCGGGAGGGACCATCTTCCGGTGCAGGGCTTGGCAGGGGCTGCTCTGGAGCAGCCCCTGCGCGCCCTTACTCCAGTAGCTGGGGACGGCGGAAGTTGGGGGCCGGGAGGCTGCTTCCAGGTCCCCTGTAGCTGCGGTTCATCCTTCAACTCGTGGTCGGTTGCCCATGCGTGCAGGCTTCGTTTCAAGGCGAATCTTTCTCCTGTTGCTCATCGCCCTGTTCCTGTACCTGAGCTTGTACACCTGGAACCTGCGCTACGGTTATCTCGACCGTCTCTCGGAGATCACGGGCCTGGAGATTGCCGGCACTCTTCTGCGGCCTGGCAACTGGGTTGCGGACGAGGTCAGCCTGCGCTGGCGACGTTACGTGCACCTGGTGGACGTGGAGCAGGAGAATGAACGGCTGCGGACGGCATTGGCGCGCATGGCTTTGGATATGGCCCGCCTGCGCGAGGACTCGGCCAAGGCCAAACGCCTGGAACACATCCTTGAGTTCAAACCTCCCGAACAGTGGCAACGTCAGGGGGCAAGAGTCATCGCCCATCGCCTGGGCCCCATCGGAACCCTTGAGACATTTTTGGTGGATAAGGGCGCAGGCGACGGCATATACGATGATGCGCCGGCCATAACCGCGGATGGCGCGGTGGGCCGCATCCTGCGTGTCTCGCCGAATAATGCCACGGTGCTTCTGTTGAGTGACCCCAATAGCCGTATACCCGTGCAGGGCCGTGATTCGCGCACGACGGGCGTGCTCATGGGCCATGGCCAGGGTGAGCCGCTCAGCGTCAACTATGTGCCGCTTAACGAGCCTATCGAGGTGGGTGAGATCCTGGTCAGCTCCGGCTTGGCGCGCGTATTCCCCAAGGGTGTTCCCGTGGCTCGCGTGGTCACTGTGGAGCGTTCGGACATCTCCCTGTTCAAGACCGTGCTCGCCGAACCGCTGGTGGACGTCCGCAACCTGGAAGAAGTTCTTCTGCTTACCAGGCAGGTCGTTGCGGAACCCGAAACAGGAGTAGCCGAAGCCGTAGCGCCTTCGACGCCTGCGGCGAAAGGCGGCTCGGCTGGCATTTCCCAGCCCAAGGGCGCCACGCCCCACAACGCGCAGAGCCAAAAGCCAGCTGTAGCCCAGCCCCAAGCTACCCACAAGCAGGCTGAGCAAAATCCTCCGGCAACGCAGAAACGCGCTACGCCCGCTGCCCAGACCAAGCCGGCGAGGCCTCAAGCGGATCAGGCCTCGAAGCCGCAAGGCGCGCAAACGGACGTGTCTCCGGCTGCCCTAACGCGGAAAGCTCAGGACAGTCAGGCTCCTAAGCCCCAAGCTGCGCAAACGCCAAGGTTTCAGGATGCCCAGGTGCGGAATCCGTTGCCTCCAAAGGCCGTGGAGCAGAGCGCACAGGCGGCCCAGGAACGCACACCGCTCGTCCGGGAGGCCGCCTCCAAGCCGCAGGCCGCGACCACGCAGCCGCAAGCGCAACCCAACCCGGCCCAGCCCGTTCCAGCTCAAGCCGCTTCGAAAGAGATAAAGAGCACGCCGGTCGCTCGAATTCCCGCGCCCGAAGCAACGACCGGTCCAACAGGAAATCCTCAGCCTCCCACCTCGACCCAGCAGCCAGAGCCAAACGCCAATCAGGTAGCGACACCTGCGACGCAAATTATTTCGATTCCCGAGGCCCAGCCCAAGGAGATGGCAGGTCAGACCGCCCCGGCGCAAGCTCAAGAGCGCTCTCCGCAGTTAACTGACAAGGTTGAGGGCCCGACAGCCCAATCGACCTGGCCTCCGGCCTTGCAGTCGCCTCCGGTTTCGGCCCCAACCAGTCCTCAGCCTGCCCCAGTCAGCCAATCGGAACCAGCGGAGCAGCCATGAGCGCGGTGGTTTTCTGGGTGGCTTTCGGAATGCTCGGGGTGTGGATTCAATTCTTCGCACCCGGGCTGGACGCCTTGGCTCCGGGCTTGGTGGTCAGTCTGCAGCGCGAGCATTGGACGCGAACCTTTTGGTTGCTCCTGGCTTGGATACTCGTGCAGGAGGGAGTAGGCTCCATGGCCTTCGGCGGGGTGGTCATGCTCTATGGGCTGCTCGTCGGGGGCTTCATACTAGGGTGCAGGCTCTTCGATGAAGCCAACCCCTTATTCATGCTTATCCTTGGACTCGGATACAGCCTGTTGCTCATTGTAAGCCAATATATATTGGCCGGGCTACAAGACGTGCTCCTGCCCTCCCGTCCGCTGCTGCATGTTTTCCTGGCGCAGAGTCTCTATTTTGTCGCGGCATGGTTCATAGCCCATAGTCTTTATGGTCGAAAGGTGGTCAGGCGTGTCCGTAGCTTATGAGCCGGAGGGACAGCAGCCTCCACGCCATGGGCTCATCCTGCTCCAGGCGCTCATCATGGCCCTGTTCTGCGCCTTTGCCCTACGATTATGGTACCTGCAGGTGCACAAGGGCGAACAGTTCGCGCAAAAGGCCCGCGAGAATCGTCTGCGGCAAGAATTCGTCTACGCGCCTCGCGGCCTCATCTACGATCGTGACGGAGTGCTCGTAGCTGTAAACGAGCCCGCCTATGCGCTGGGGCTAATCCGGGAAGACGTAGCCGATATCGAAAAGACCCTGGCCCAGGTTTCGGAGTGGACCGGTCAGGACATCGCCGAACTGCGCACCGTTTACCGGCAAGGCCGCAAGAAGGTGAAGCCTTTCGACCGTATCATCCTCGCCCCGAACATTTCCTTTGACCTGCTTTCCAGCATCGAAGCTGGCTCGCATCGTTGGCCTGGGCTTGAAATCATGGTCCGTCCGCGCCGAAATTATCCTCAAGGACCCCTGCTCTCCCAGATTCTGGGCTATGTGGCCGAGGCAAACGATGAGGAAATCACGCGCGACCCCGACCTGCAGCTTGCCGACACCGTGGGCAAGCAGGGCCTCGAATATGTTCTCGAGTCTCAGCTGCGTGGCCGCAAGGGGCTGCGGCAGATGGAGGTGGATGCCTCGGGTCGGCTGCTCAACGAGAGACAGGTCAGTCAGCCTAGCTCGGGTCAGAGTGTGACCATGGCTATCGATTTGGATCTGCAACAGTTCGCCACGGAGGAGATGGAAAAGCTGGGTCATGCGGGCGCGGTAGTCGTCATGGAGCCCTTCACGGGACAGGTCTTGGCCATGGTTTCCACCCCGACTTTTGACAATAACGCATTTGCTTCGGGTCTATCGACGGAGCAGTGGGCCGCCCTGCGCGACGATCCTCGGCATCCTTTGCAGAACAAGGCCACCCAGGGCGTATACCCTCCAGGCTCCACCTTCAAGTTGCTTGTGGCTCTGGCCGGCTTGCACGAGGGGATCATCGACCCGAGCGAGACGGTCTTCTGCGGCGGAGAAATGAAGCTTGGAAGGCGCGTGTTCCGTTGTTGGAATAAGCACGGCCACGGCCGCGTGGACTTGAAGCGCGGCCTGGTGGAATCATGCGACGTCTATTTTTATGAAATGGGCAACCGGCTTGGCGTGGATCGGATGGAAGCCTTTGCCAAGGCCTCCGGGTTCGGCTCCACTACGGGCATAGACCTGCCTCACGAGAAGGGTGGGCTCATACCCAGCCGGAACTGGAAGCTGCAGCGCTTCGGCGAGCGTTGGCAGGGTGGCGAGAATCTGAATTTCGCCATCGGCCAGGGCTACACGCTGGTCTCTCCGCTACAGTTGGCGCGTTTCGTGTCCTCTCTGCTTAACGGCGGTTTCCTGCTCAAGCCCTTGCTTGTGGATTCGGACGAGCCGGTAGTGCAGGGACGACTGCTTGCCACTGCTCAGCAGATCAAAATGGTGCTGGATACCATGGTGGCCACGGTGGATATGGATCGAGGCACTGCCAGGCGTTTGCGGCGGCCCGATGCGCGCATGGGCGGCAAGACGGGCACTGCGCAGGTGGTCAAGCTCAAGACCGAGGATCGGGGCAAGAAGACCGAGGAGATCGCTTACGAATTCCGCGACCATGCCTGGCTCGTAAGCTGGGGCGTGAAGGACGGCAGGGCCGTGGTAATTGTATGCCTGGTGGAGCACGGCGGCCATGGCGGCGAGGCGGCTGGTCCCGTGTCCCGCGCCATCTACGACTACCTTTTTGGCCCGCTTGGCGGAACCTCGACGACCATGGACAACTGGCCTTACATTGCGAGTGTTGAGCCAAATCCCTTGGATAAGTATGCCATTCCCCTCCAAATTGTCCCCAAAACAGCCGCAAAGGCAGGTAAAACCGGCAAATCCGGCAAGCTTGCAGCTCCGAAGTCAATGACGCAACCCGTGGGCCTGGTCTCTGCCGACACGACGGAGGGTGCAAATAGTGTCTCCCGTTGATCGCCGGATGCTTCTGTATATAAACTGGGGGTTGGTTGGCCTTACGCTCATCCTCTTCGGCCTTGGCTTGCTCAATCTCTATTCCGCGAGCGGCTTTCGGCTGGAACAGGGCATGGAGGTCAACACCTTCTACCAGAAGCAGCTGATATGGGGAGCAATGGGCTTCTTCGCCATGCTTCTGTTCATGATCTTCGATTACCGGCACCTGAAGATCACGGCTTGGCCCCTGTTCTGGGTCACGCTTATACTGCTCATTTGCGTTATGTTCTTCGGCAAGGTGGTGTACGGCGCACGGCGCTGGCTCGACCTGGGTTTCTTCAACCTGCAGCCGAGCGAACTGGCCAAGATCAGCACTCTCATTATCGGAGCCAGATTGCTTTCCCGTGAGTCCGGCCTTCTCTCATGGAGCAGGCTCTTCCAGGTCCTCTTGGTGGGCCTGCTGCCGGCGGGGCTCATTATCCTTCAACCTGACCTGGGTTCCGGCCTCAACGTTCTGCTGCTCCTGGGTGGGATTATCCTGTACCGCGGGCTGAAGCCTCTCATCCTCAAAGTCGCCGCGGTTGTGGTGCCCGCAATGCTGCCTCTAGGATGGTTCTGCCTCCATCCATATCAGAAACAGCGCATTCTGACCTTTCTGGACCCCACGAATGATCCTCTAGGATCGGGCTACCACATCATTCAATCCACTATAGCCATAGGCTCCGGCCAGATCTGGGGTAAAGGCTTTTTGGGCGGCACCCAAAGCCAGCTGCGCTTCCTGCCGGAGAAACATACGGACTTCGCCGTGGCCGTGTTCGGAGAGGAATGGGGTTTCATCGGCAGCATGCTGTTGCTGGCATTATTCTGCATGTTTCTGTACCAGGTTTGCGTTACTGCGCGTGACGCCAAGGACCGTTTTGGCTCCTTTCTGGCAGCCGGGGTGTTCTTCTATTTCTTCTGGCAAATCCTAATCAACATGGGTATGGTTTTGGGGCTCATGCCCGTGGTGGGCATACCCCTACCTTTCATCAGCTACGGCGGTAGCGCGACAATAGTGAACTTCAGCCTCATCGGGCTGGTGCTTAACGTAAGCATGCGGCGGTTCATGTTTAAGCAAAGTTGATCGTACCACAAAAAAATAAGCGAGACGAACAACATATGTTCAGCAAGAACGGCAAGGGAGGAAGCATGGCCAAGGACGAGATTAATGCATTTTTAGGCGCGGGAACAAGCTACGAAGGCAAGTTGCACTTCGAGGGCTCCGTGCGCATCGATGGCGACTTCGAAGGCGAGGTGTCCAGTGAAGGGACCTTGATTATAGGTCAGGATGCCAAGGTCAAGGGAGTCATTCATGTCGGCCAGCTTGTGCTCTCCGGAAACCTGCGCGGCACTATCGAAGCCAGAGAGAAAGTTGTCCTGCATCGCACTGCGCACCTGGTCGGTTGTGTGAGCACGCCTTCTCTTGTCATGGAGGAGGGCTCGGTGCTTGAAGGTCAGGTCAGTATGGGAACAGTGCCTGCTGAGGCACTGCCGGAGGCTTTTGTAGAGACCGCCGAAAGCATCACGCCTACAGACGAGCAGTCACCAGTTCAGTATTGATCCACTCTTAACGCATAACGGCATCAAAGACGACATTTATAGCGTTGTTCATGTAAGCGCCTGCATTTGCGCTTAATTTATTTATAGCGTAGGCCTATCCTGGATCGGTTATCCGACCCAGGATAGGTCTCGTGAAAGTTGTCACAATCGGCCTGCCACAACGCCTCCGGGCTCGTTTCTCCATGTATCCCGCCGGAAAAAGGTTTTGACAGGGTTCAGAAAAAGGGATAAAGCCCATCCCACTTTGAACCAAAATTCACAACCTTGAGCTGGGGGCGGTCATGATCGATCTGGATATTACATTTTTCATCCAGCTGGTGAACTTCCTGATTATCTGGATGGTGCTCAGCCTCGTCCTTTACCGGCCGATCCGCGGCATTATCAAGAAGCGCTCGGATTACATGGTGGGACAGGTGAGTTCCATCGAGAAGTTCAACGCCCAAGCCGTAGCCAAGGTTAAGGACTATGAGGTAGCCCTGGATGCCGCGCGCAAGACTGGTCTTGATGAGCGCAACCGCTTGAAGGTTGAAGCCCAAGCCCACGAGACCGAGATCGTCGGCAATGCCGGGCGCGATGCAGCTTCCAAGATCTCCGCCGCCAGAGCCGAGATCGAGTCGCAAGTGAAGAAGGCCATGCAGAGCCTGCAGTCCGAAGTGGACAAGATGGCGAAGAAGGCCACTGACAAGATTCTCGCCTAAGGGGCAAGGAGGTAAGGACCTTGAAACGCGTGCAGACGGTGCTTTGGACTCTGCTAATGCTGCTGGCTACGGCCTGCATGGCTTACGCAGCGGAGCAGGGCGGAGGGGAGGCCCACGGGCTGCCTTGGAAGGATTTCTTGTTCCGAGTCGTGAACTTCATCCTGGTTGTGGCCATCATTTGGAAGTTCGCGGGGAAGCAGATCAAGGAATTCTTCACGGGACGCCAGTACCAGATCAAGACCGAGTTGGAGGATCTCGACGCCAGGCGCAAGCAGGCCGAGGTCAAGCTCAAGGAAGTCGAGAAGTCCATCTCCAACATTGAGACGGAAAAGAAGACCATTCTCGATGATTACCGCAAGCAGGGAGAGGCCCTCAAGGCTTCGATCGTTGCGGATGCTCAGCGCAAGGCCGATAATATCAAGGCCCAGGCCGAGACTGCAGTCAGCCAGGAAGTGAAGCTCGCCACCGAGCGTCTGCGCGCCGAAGTTGCTGACATGGTCGTGGAAGCCGCCGAGAAGATGCTCAAGGAAAAGCTCTCGGACAAGAAGCAGCAGCAACTCGTCGATGACTACGTTACAAAGGTGGTGCTCAATTGACCGGGAACATTGTTGCACGCAGATACGCCAAGGCGCTGTTCGCCCTGGGCCAGAAGAAAGGCCCAGCCGAACTGGCGGCCTACGGCAGCGATCTGGCGAAGCTGGCTGAGGTCCTTGCAGCCGAACCCACAGTGCTCAAGGTTTTCAGAAACCCGACCTTTGGCTCGGACAAGATAAAGGCCGTGGCTGTGGCCATCATGGCCAAGCTTGGCGTGGGTCAGGTGGTCAAGAATTTCGTCATGCTCCTGGCTGATAAGGAGCGTTTGGCGAACCTGCCCGAGATCCAGGCCGTTTATGCCAAGCTCCAGGATGAGGCCCAAGGCGTTCTGCGTGGAAAGCTGACCACCGCGATCGCTTTGGACAAGAATCGCCAGGAGCAGCTCAAGGCCTCGCTGGAGAAGAAATCCGACCGCAAGCTGGTCCTCGACTACGGTGTCGACCCCGCCATTATTGGAGGGCTGGTGCTCAAGATCGGAGATCAAGTGCTGGACGCGAGCCTGCGCGCTCAGCTTCAGATGCTGAAGGAAAACATAAAGAGGGGTGAGTAGGGCCATGCAGATCAAAGCAGAAGAGATCAGCCAAATTATCGAGTCACAGATCGAGAATTACCAGGCGCAGGTCGAGATGAGCGAGACCGGCACCGTCCTCTCGGTCGGTGACGGCATCGCTCGCGTCTACGGCGTGCAGAACGCGATGGCCATGGAGCTTCTCGAGTTCCCGGGCGGCGTCATGGGCATGGTCCTCAACCTCGAAGAGGACAACGTGGGCGTCGCCATTCTGGGCGAGGACACGGGCATCAACGAGGGCGACCCGGTCAAGCGCACGGGCAAGATCTTCTCCGTGCCGGTTGGCGACGCTGTCATGGGCCGCGTGCTCAACCCTCTTGGCCAGCCTATCGACGGCATGGGTCCTCTGGACACCAAGCTGACCAGCCCCGTGGAAATCAAGGCTCCGGGCATCGTCGCACGTAAGTCGGTGCATGAGCCCATGTACACGGGCCTCAAGGCCATCGACGCCATGACCCCCATCGGCCGCGGCCAGCGCGAGCTGATCATCGGCGACCGTCAGACCGGCAAGACCGCGGTCTGCATCGACGCCATTCTGGCCCAGAAGAACTCCGACATTCATTGCTTCTACGTGGCAATCGGCCAGAAGAAGGCTTCGGTGGCTCTGGTGGCCGACGTGCTCCGTCGCCATGGCGCCCTTGAGTATACGACCATCATCTCGGCCACTGCATCCGACCCCGCACCGCTGCAGTTCATCGCCGCCTACACCGGCGCCACCATGGCCGAGTTCTACCGTAACAACGGCAAGCACGCGCTCATCATCTATGACGATCTGTCCAAGCAGGCCACTGCCTACCGCCAGATGTCGCTGCTGCTGCGCCGCCCTCCGGGACGTGAGGCTTACCCCGGCGACGTGTTTTATCTCCACTCCCGTCTGCTGGAGCGCGCTGCCAAGGTTTCCGACGACTTGGGCGCAGGTTCCATGACGGCTCTGCCCATCATCGAGACGCAAGCCGGCGACGTGTCCGCGTACATTCCGACCAACGTTATCTCCATCACCGATGGTCAGGTGTACCTGGAGCCCAACCTGTTCAACGCTGGTGTCCGTCCGGCCATCAACGTCGGTCTGTCGGTCTCCCGCGTGGGCGGCGCCGCACAGGTTAAGGCCATGAAGCAGGTTGCCGGCACGCTGCGCCTTGACCTCGCCCAGTACCGCGAACTGGCTGCTTTCGCCGGTTTCGGTTCCGACCTGGACAAGGCCACGCAGCAGAAGCTCAATCGCGGCGCCCGCATGGTTGAGTTGCTCAAGCAGCCCCAGTACCAGCCTCTGCCGGTCGAAGAGCAGGTTGCTGTAATCTTCGCCGGTGGCCGCGGCTACATGGACGACGTGCCTGTTTTGGCCGTGCGCAAGTTCGAGGCCGAGTTCCTTGAGTTCATGCGCAACGCCAAGGCCGATTTGCTTAAGACCATTCGCGAGAAGAAGGCGCTGGACCAGGATGCGGAAGGCAAGCTCAAGGCCGCCCTGGAAGAGTTCAAGAAGGGCTTTAGGGCTTAAGGCCAAAGGAGGGCTTGAGACATGCCTTCCCTGAAGGACGTCAAGGTAAAGATATCTGCGGTCAAGAAGACCAAGCAGATCACCAAGGCCATGAATATGGTGGCCTCGGCCAAACTGCGCAAGGCGCAGGAACGCATCGTGCGCTTCCGGCCCTATGCCCAGAAGTTCTATGAAATGTTGAGCGAGCTGGCCTCGGGCGTCGATGCTTCCACGCACCCGCTTCTCTCCGTGCGTGAAGAGGTCAAGACGACCGGCATCATGCTGGTCACGTCCGACCGTGGCCTGGCCGGCAGCTTCAACGTCAACCTTATCAACACCGCCAAGCGCCTGGCAGCCTCCAAAAAGGCCGAAGGCAAGACGGTCAAGTTCTACTGCGTGGGCAAAAAGGGTCGTGACGCAATCCGCAACGCGGATTTCGAGATCGTGCGCGGCTACCATGACAAGATGAGTTCGGCCTTCGACTTCTCGCTTGCCAACGAGTTGGGCAAGGAGATCATCGGCGCCTACATCGCCGGTGCGTTGGACGAAGTCATCCTGATCTATGGCGAGCTGGAGTCGATTGCACGTCAGACACCCAGATCGCTGACAGTCCTGCCCATCAAGCCTGAAGAGGGCAAGGCCACAAGCGGCCCACGCAGCGAGTACATCTACGAGCCCAGTGTGGTGGATCTGCTGGCCGAGCTCCTGCCGAGGTTCGTCAACGTTCAGGTCTATCGTGGCCTGCTTGACACCTCCGCCAGCGAGCACGCCGCGCGTATGGCTGCCATGGACAATGCGACCAGGGCCTGCGACGATATCGTCGGCGCTTTGACCCTGGCCTACAACAAGGCGCGGCAGACGACCATCACTAAGGAGCTTATGGATATTGTCGGCGGCGCTGAGGCGCTCAAAGGCTAAAAGGGGGCATAAAACCGCTATGGCTAACACAGGCAAGATTGTGCAGGTCATCGGCGCGGTTGTGGACGTGGAATTCCCGGAAGGGAAACTCCCAAACATCCTCAACGCGCTGGAAATCAAGAACCCTAACAACCAGGACGCTCCTGATCTGGTGTGCGAGGTTGCCCAGCACCTCGGCGACAACGTCGTGCGCACCATCGCCATGGACGCCACCGAGGGCCTGGTACGCGGCATGGCTGCTACCGACACGGGCGCGCCAATTGCCGTCCCGGTCGGCACAGCCTCCCTTGGCCGCATCATGAACGTCGTCGGACGTCCCGTGGACGAGCTCGGACCCGTCGCAGCCAAGGATTTCTGGCCTATTCACCGTCCGGCTCCTGCCTTTACCGAGCAGTCGACGAAGGTCGAAGTGCTCGAGACCGGCATCAAGGTCGTTGACTTGCTCATCCCGTTCCCCAAGGGCGGCAAGATGGGCCTGTTCGGCGGCGCCGGCGTGGGCAAGACGGTTATCCTCATGGAGATGATCAACAACATCGCCAAGCAGCACGGCGGCAAGTCGGTGTTCGCTGGCGTGGGTGAGCGTACTCGTGAGGGCAACGACCTTTACCACGAAATGAAGGACGCCGGCGTTCTGCCGAAAGCGGCCTTGATCTACGGCCAGATGAACGAACCCCCAGGAGCCCGTGCCCGCGTGGCCCTCACCGCCCTGACCGTCGCCGAGTACTTCCGCGATGTGGACGGCGAGGACGTGCTCCTGTTCGTCGACAACATCTTCCGCTTCACGCAGGCGGGCTCCGAAGTGTCGGCTCTCCTTGGCCGTATGCCTTCCGCGGTGGGCTACCAGCCGACCCTGGGCACCGACCTTGGCGCGCTGCAGGAGCGCATCACGTCGACCAACAAGGGCTCCATCACCTCGGTGCAGGCCGTGTACGTGCCTGCTGACGACTTGACCGACCCGGCGCCTGCCACCACGTTCGCCCACTTGGACGGAACGTTGGTTCTCTCGCGCCAGATCGCTGAGTTGGGCATCTACCCTGCCGTGGATCCGCTCGACTCGACCTCGCGCATCCTGGACCCCAACGTCCTGGGCGTCGAGCACTACGGAACGGCGCGCGCTGTTCAGCAGATCCTTCAGAAGT
Organism: Desulfocurvibacter africanus subsp. africanus DSM 2603; assembly: GCF_000422545.1. Classification (NCBI taxonomy): domain Bacteria; kingdom Pseudomonadati; phylum Thermodesulfobacteriota; class Desulfovibrionia; order Desulfovibrionales; family Desulfovibrionaceae; genus Desulfocurvibacter; species Desulfocurvibacter africanus. The sequence goes on along the minus strand of NZ_AULZ01000008.1, from coordinate 136,765 downwards.
ACAAGGACCTGCAGGACATCATCGCCATCCTGGGCATGGACGAACTCTCGGACGAGGACAAGATCACGGTTGCGCGCGCACGCCGCATCCAGCGCTTCCTGTCCCAGCCGTTCCATGTGGCCGAGGCCTTTACCGGCCGTCCTGGCAAGTATGTGAAGCTTGAGGATACCATCCGCGGCTTCAAGGAGATCATTGAGGGCAAGCACGACACCCTGCCTGAGTCCGCCTTCTATATGTGCGGCGGAATCGAAGAGGCTGTCGAGAATGCCAAGCGGCAGGGGTAACCCCCTATGAGCAACCAGATTCAGCTTGAGATAGTCACTCCCGACCGCAAGGTGCTCTCGGAGAAGGTGGACTACGTGGGTGCGCCCGGCATCGTGGGCGAGTTCGGCGTGCTGCCGAACCACATCCCGTTCCTCTCCGCCCTGGGCATCGGCAACCTGTACTACAAGCTCGGTGGTAAGACGCATTACGTCTTCATCGCCGGCGGGTTTGCAGAAGTCGGCCCGGATCGGGTGACCGTATTGGCTGAGATTGCCGAGCGCGCTGCCGAGATCGACGTGGAGCGTGCCCGCAAGGCCAGGGAGCGTGCCGAGTCTCGGCTGCAGAAGCGTGCCGAGGACGTGAACTTCGCACGTGCTCAGGCCTCGCTGCAGCGGTCCATGGCTCGTATGCGTTGCCGCTCGTCCGCCGAGGGCTCCGGCACCTGCTCGCTTTAGACAATTGACCCCACGGCAGGTCTTCCCTCGGGAATGACCGCCCTGGCATGCACAAAAGGGCAGGCCCCGGAGTTCTCCGGGGCCTGCCTTCTTTTTGCTTTACAATCGCTACCGCCCTTCCGTACACAGGCTGAACGCGTAATCCATCGTGAGTTGCGATTATATGATCAGCACAGCGTTTTGCCGGAGGCGGAATTGAGCTTTCCTGAGTCCATACATGCACTTGTGCTTGCCGCGGGCAAGGGTACGCGCATGCGCTCGAATTTACCTAAGGTGTTGCATACGCTTCTTGGCGAGCCAATGCTTTGGTACATTCACCAGACCCTTGAGAAACTCTTCGGCGACAGGGTGCATACTGTAATCGGTTGCGGCGCGGACAAGGTCCAGGCCGCTTTTCCGGAGTGCCAGGGCCGTTTTGTTCTCCAGGCCGAGCAGCTCGGCACTGGCCATGCCCTGCAGGTAGCCTGGGAAAGCATCATGTCCCTTGGCCTGCGCCATGTCGTCATAGTTAATGGCGATACGCCTCTGTTGCCCGCGAATCGGGTTCAGCAACTTGTTGATGCCGCTCTTACGGAAAATGCAGCACTGGCTTTCCTATCCATTACTCCGTCCGATTCAGGGGCCTACGGCCGTGTCTTGCGTGGCGATGACGGCGAGGTCACGGCAATAGTCGAGGCGAAGGATTACGACGTGGCCGCGCATGGGCCTGATCGGGGCGAGGTCAATGCAGGGATCTACTTCCTTGATATGCAACTGATGGCTCCTCTACTGCCTTTGCTCAAGAATGAAAACAAGAGCGGTGAATTTTACATTACCGATCTTGTCAATCTCGCCGTATCGCAGGGCCTTTCCGTAACGGCGGTAGAATGTGGAGAGCAGCCCGAACTCATGGGCATCAATTCGCCCTTTGAGCTGGTATGTGCCGAAGAGCGACTGGCTGCCGCAATTGCCGCGGAGTGGCTGCAGAAAGGCGTTCTCGTGCGCAACCCCGGTTTGGCGCGCATTGGTCCCAGGGTAGCCCTGGAGCCTGGAGCTGAAATCAGCGGGCCGTGCGAGCTCTATGGTCGTACTGTCGTGCATTGCGGAGCGCGGGTGGATTCGAATTGCGTCGTGCGTGACAGCGAGTTGGACTCGGGTGCCCACCTCCGCCATTTCAGCCATGCCGAGGGTGCTCGACTTGGCCCTGGAAGCATTGCCGGGCCCTATGTGCGGCTTAGGCCGGGAGCTGTTCTGGAAGAATGCGCCCATGCGGGCAACTTCGTGGAACTGAAGAAGGCTGTGTTGGGTAAGGGCGCCAAAGCCAACCACCTGACCTACCTGGGCGATGTCGAAGTGGGCGAGGGCACGAATATCGGTGCTGGCACGATCACCTGCAATTACGATGGCAAGCTGAAGCACAAGACGGTTATCGGCCGGAAAGTTTTTATCGGCAGCAATACGGCCCTGGTTGCTCCGATCACTGTTGGCGATGAATCTCTGGTCGGGGCCGGTTCCACCTTGACTAAGAATGTGGAGCCTGGCGAGTTGGCAATTGCGAGACAGCGACAGAAGAACTTGAAGCGCAGGAAATAGCTCGTCGCCGCTATTGATTTGCGACGCGGAAATGGCTAAATTTTCGGTATGGAAATAATTGAGCAACTTGCCAATCGTATAGAAGAGCTGCTCCAGCGTAAGCGCGAGCTTGAGCAGGAGAATCGTCAGATGAGGGCTGAGCTTGAGGATATCAAGCGAGGAAGAGAGGAGATTTTGGCTAAAGTCAACGGTCTCCTACAACGTGTTCAGGAAGAAACGTTGTAGGAATTATGCACTTGCATGTCCCGTTATACCTTGACCGTTCTGGGGCTTGAAATCTCCTTTGTCACTGACGCAGGAAGTACTCGGATCTATGATGCCCGTGATCATGTTGAGAAACAATACAGCCTCTTAAATCAAGATGGGAAGAACCTTAGCAAGGAGAAGCTCCTTACCGTCCTGGCTTTAAGTTTAGCGGACGATTCCCTGCAGTCAACCCAGAAGCTGCGCGAGTTTGAAGAAACGATTGATCGGCTTTTGGAGAAAATAGACTTGGCAAACGCCAAAGCGGCTTTATAGTTGTGTTGGTCTCCCTGGGGTGTGCGTGATTGTCATGTTTCTTTCTGAGCCAATGACGACATAACGGGTGCTGCTCCCGTCCGGGCCCGTGCGCAGCCCGCGAAAGCGGGAAAGCCTGACGGCCTGGCAGCGGCGCCCACCTGGTAAGCCAGGTTCAAAAGAACTGACGACACGGCTCCCTGGGGTAGCCATATAACGACACCGGTCGTTGCGAAATATATGCGAGCCTTCCGCCAAGTCTACCATGCCCGCGCACGGGATTACCCCGGCTCCTCCTAGACTGCATATCGTCGCCTTTATCATATTGCGAAATGCGGCTTGGCCATGGCCCTGCCCAACGCGAACGATCACTCCAACCCTAGCGCAGGCGGGGCAATGCCTGTTGCCATATAGGAGGTGCGCATGAGTTTTATATCTATTCTACTGATCCTGGTCGGAGCAGCCATCGGCGCTGCGGCTGGTTATGTCCTGCACAAGGCTATAGAGTCCAGGCGGTTGCGTGATGCCAAGGATTTGGCTGAGCGAATCCTCGACGAAGCTCGCAAGGAGGCCCAGGCCTCCAAGAAGGAAAGCCTGCTCCAAGCCCAGGATGAGATCTATAATCAGAAGAAGGAGCTGGAGGGCGAGTACAAGGAGCGCGAACGGCAGCTCAAGAGCAAGGAAGGCAAGCTCGCCGATAAAGAGGTCAAGCTCGCCGAGAAGGAAGAGCGGCTGGAGAGCAAGCTCGAAAAGCTGGCCCAGAAGGAAATCAGCGTTATTGATTTCGAGAAGAAGCTCACCAAGCAGGAGCGCCTGCTGGCGGATCGGGACGAAGTCATCGTGCAGCGGGAGGAGGAACAGGCTCGCAAGCTCGAGGAGATTTCCGGCCTGACCCAGGAAGAGGCCCGCTCGCGCATCATGCAGGATATCGAGGACAAGACTCGTCACGAGGCGGCCAAGATGGTCCGCACCATCGAGATGGAAGCTCGCGAGATGGCCGACAAGAAGGCCAAGGAAATCCTGGCGCTTTCCATACAGCGTTACGCCGGCGACTACGTGGCCGAGCAGACGGTCACGGCCGTGAGCCTGCCTTCGGAGGACATGAAGGGGCGCATCATCGGCCGCGAGGGGCGCAACATCCGCGCTCTGGAGGCCGCCACCGGCGTGGACCTCATCATCGACGACACGCCCGAGACCGTCATTCTGTCGGCCTACAGCCCGCTACGGCGCGAAATCGCCAAGCAGGCTCTGGAGCGGCTCATCACCGACGGCCGCATCCATCCGGCGCGCATCGAGGATATCGTCAAGAAGGTCGAGCAGGAGATGGAAGTCAAGCTGCGCGAAATCGGCGAGCAGGCCACCTTCGATGTAGCCGTGCACGGCATCCATCCCGACATCATTCGCCTGCTGGGCCAGTTGCACTACCGCACCAGCTTCTCGCAGAACGTGCTGCAGCATTCGCTTGAAGTGGCCTCGCTGTGCGGCATCATGGCCGCCGAGTTGGGCCTGGACGAGAAGAAGGCCAAGCGCGCTGGCTTGCTGCACGATATCGGCAAGGCCGTGGACCACGAAGTCGAGGGCCCGCATGCCATCATCGGTGCTGACCTGGCCAAGAAGTACGCCGAGTCCAAGGAGATCATTCACGCCATCGCCGCGCACCACGAGGACGTTCCGCCCAAGTCCATTCTGGCCGTGCTCGTGCAGGCGGCGGACTCCCTGTCCGGAGCCCGTCCCGGTGCGCGCAAGGAACTGCTGGAGAATTACGTCAAGCGGCTTGAGGACCTGGAGAACGTGGCCAAGGACGTGGAAGGCGTGTCCAAGGCGTTCGCCATCCAGGCTGGCCGCGAGATCCGGGTCATGGTCGATGCGGACAAGGTGACCGACGACAACACGTACCTGCTCTGTAAGGACATAGCTCATAAGATCGAGGAGAATCTGACCTATCCAGGCCAGATCAAGGTCACGGTCATCCGCGAGAAACGAGCCGTGGAGTACGCCAAGTAGCACTGCAAACACTAGTTTGCCAGATCGTATGTACAGAGGCCCCCGGTTGAACCGGGGGCCTCTTTCATTTCATAGCGCCGACAGGGCTGGTGTGCGGCTGCTGGTATCTGTCTAGAATGACGTCAACCGTGCCTATCCTGGCAAGGCAAATTCGCCGGAGTCGCGCCGGCGTGAATGCAAACGCATCTCACAAACGCGTTTTGCGTTGGTTTTGCGGGATATCGTTTGCACGACAGTCAGAGCTTCCATGATCGCCGTCAGGGTTAATTGTTGCCGGATGTAGTTCCATCATCCGCATCATCGTCGGACTGATCGGGTGGGCAGGGGAAAGTGCCCGGCTGGCAGACTTCGCCGACAACGAGTTGCGTCGTGTTATCAGTGACATTGTCAGGCGTCATGAGCTGCGCCGTTGGGCACAGCGTGCCGCCGAAGGCATCGAAGCGCTCCTGCTCCGTAAGCTCGTCCACTCGTTCGGCCTCGACCTCGGGGTAGAGGGCAAAGGAAAGCACGGAGAGGTCAGACGTGGTCAGGCGGCCATAGCACTGCAGAGGCGCCGTTTCCGGATTTCCCAGGACCAGTCCGCTTCCATTGATCGGCGTGTACTGGCCGATAAGCTCCTCGGACGTGAATCCGTACAGAGCGGTCCAGCCTTGGATGTCGGGAGCGAATGAATCGGAGTATGCGTTTGCGAAGAGGTGATAGATATTGTCCCGGAATATGAGGTGGGGTTGGTCGAGCATCTTGGTGATGCAGGAGGCGTGGAAGAGCGGGGGAAGAAGTGTCCAGTTCTGCGTGGAGTTGTCGCCGTTATCGTTGGTATCATCGTCACCGTTGTTATCATCACCGTTGCTGTCATCGTCCCTGCGGGCAATACCCACGGCGGCGTTGAAGCGGTCGCGGTTCTCGCAGTCATCGGTCTGGGTGAAGTCGGGGCTCAGGTCGCCGGAGAAGATGATGTAGTCGTCACCGGTTTGGGGATCGGTGAAGAAGAACGGGTCGCGGAAGGCGTAGGTCCGCTCGGGTGCGATGCCCTGCTGGGAATCGTCGTCGCCCACATCATCGCCGGTGCCGTCGTCAGTGCCGTCGCCGTTGCTGCCATTGCCGCTGTCACCGTTATCCGTTCCGCCGTTCTGGTTGTTGATCTGCTGCTCGGCCTGCTGGGCGGTCTGGTACATCATGCCTTCAGGTTCAAGTATGATTTCGTGTTCGGACCAGTTGCTGAAGATGGGGCCATCAGGACCGACCGTCAGGTTCGCCTCGGCAAGGGCGATGCTCTGGGAACGTATGGTGATCGGTTCGCCGACATCACCGTCTCCGTTTCCATCACCATCGCCATCCTGACCGTTCTGATCGCCAGGGCATTCCTGCCCATTCTGACGCACGGAGCCGTCCGGGCATTCCGGAGTATCCGTTCCGTCGCCGTCGCCGTCGCCGTCGCCATCAGGCGTGTCCGGTTCGATCTCGCCCACAGCGGTGTAGAAGATGCTCAGGCGGCAGTCGTCAATCACCGCGGAACCGGCCCATTGTGCGTCGCCCAAGGCGTCGCCTTCCGGGAACAGCTCGCCGCCGTCGGTCCAGGTCATTCCGTCCTGGCTATAGTAGTAGCGGATGCGCGCCTGCTCGTAGCGATCCTCGGGATCCTGCACCGAACCGTCAGGTACGGCCAGCGAGAAGAAGATGAAGTATCCATCCACCCTGGCCAACTCGCCGTCGGGCCGCATCAGAGGCCAAGTCTCGAAAGTCCACTGGTCGGGGGAGTATTGGTCGGGGAAGAGATCGTCCCGCATGATGGGTGGAACCGTGTTCTCTTCCGGAACGGGCTGTATGCCCATGGCATCCTCAAGAAGCCATGAGGAGACCTCGGCAGTGTCGTCCTGCCTCGCCACGGCCACTGACTGGTCATTTTGTCCGACAGAATCCGACTGCACTGTCGGAACATCATTTACAAGCCAGCCAGGCAGATCAGTTGCTTGGGCAGTAGTGGTAAGCATTGGAGGAGCAGGAAGTGCAATAAAAGCAATGAATAGAAATGCAATTCCATAATTGGTAAGGCGTTTCCTCACTCCATTAGCCAGCTTGACAATGATTGTAGCGGTTTTCTCCCTGTGTGTAATAGACATGTTCCTGCACCTTTGCTGTTGATTAAGGTTAATGAAACATTAGCCACCAGCCCTGTAAAGATAATGTGCGGACATTTGATATTTGCAGTTATTTCCTAAAATGAAATGAATAACAGCGTCCATTTGGGCAGGCATACCCGCCGAGTAAGTGTGGCGCCGCTCGCTTGATTCGATGGAAGCGGGAAAGTGCTTCAAGATGGCTATAGGATTGGCGTGAGGGGAATGGCCCTAGGCCGTAGCGTGGCAGATAGACGCTGAGAGTCAAAATGGATATGTTTTAGGTTGTCTCCCATTGATACAGTTTGTTGGGTGAATTTGAAACATAATGGCTTGTTGGGCAGTTAATTGAATGCGCTTGCCAAGAGGCGTAAGAGGCGAGCCTTGGGGCGGGAATCGGGAAATCGCAAGCGTACACCTTGAAATCCTAATGGGATCGAGTTGGCCTCCTGTCGCAGGCCGCATGTCAGGTTTGCTCCGGCAGGCCTAAGCAGGCGCGAAAAGGTGGATAGCTGCACGCTTCCGCATGGCGGAGAACTTGGCGTCGATGAGCCGAGCGGCATACGGGCTCATGCCCTGACTGTCCATTGGCGGCCTTACGCTGTTTGCGTGGTCCAGGAACTATTTTGATGGAGTTTGTCTTATGCAAGTCGAGTCTTCCGAAGCATTCAGGAAAGATGGCTGGCGCGGCCGGCTCAGCCGGTTCATGCCCGAGGCTCCCAAGGCCTTCAGCGTGCTGTCCCAGGGTTACGGCCCAGGGCCGCTGTCCCGGGATCTCCTTTCGGGCATTACCGTGGGCATCGTGGCCCTGCCTCTGGCCATGGCTTTTGCCATCGCTTCCGGCGCCTCGCCAGCGCAAGGCCTGGTCACGGCCATCGTGGCGGGTTTCATCATTTCCTTCCTGGGCGGCAGCCGCTTCCAGATCGGCGGACCGACTGGCGCTTTCGTAGTCATCATTTACGGCACCATCGCCAAGTACGGCATGGATGGCCTGCTCGTGGCCACGCTCCTGGCCGGCGCAATGCTCATGCTATTCGGTCTGTGCCGCATGGGCGCGCTCATAAAATTTATTCCCTATCCCGTGACTACGGGTTTTACCGCCGGCATCGGCTTGCTCATATTCACCCAGCAGATGAAGGATTTCCTGGGTCTGCAGATGGATAAGGCCTCGCCGGAGTTCTTCGCCAGCTGGGAAGCCTACTATGCCAATATCGGCACGATGGATCAGTCCACGCTGATCATAAGCGGCGTGACGCTCGTGACCATCTTCTGCGTGCGGCGCTGGATACCGCGCATTCCGGCTCCCTTCGTGGCCGTGGTGCTCGCCTCGGTCCTGACCGCGGTCTACGCTCTGCCCGTGGACACCATCGGCTCGCGCTTCGGAGGCATTCCGCGTGCCCTGCCGGGTTTCGCCATGCCGCACATCACTCTGGACTTGGTGCGCGAAGTGTTTCCCGCCGCCGTGACCATTGCCTTGCTGGCCGGCATCGAATCGCTCCTGTCCGCCATCGTGGCCGACGGCATGACCGGCGATCACCACAATTCCAACACGGAGCTCGTGGCCCAGGGCTTGGCCAACATCGCCTCCGTGGCCATGGGCGGCATCCCGGCCACCGGCGCCATCGCTCGCACGGCCACCAACATCAAGGCTGGGGCCTTCTCGCCCGTGTCGGGCATGATCCACGCTTTGTTCCTGGTAGCCTTCGTCTATCTGCTCGCGCCGCTCGCCTCGTATATTCCCTTGGCCAGCCTTGCCGGCGTGCTTGTGGTCGTGGCCTATGACATGAGCGAGCCGCACAGGTTCAAGCGGCTGTTCAAGGCGCCCAAGAGCGACGTGGTGGTCATGCTGTTGACCTTCGGGCTTACGGTGGTCGTGGACCTGACCGTGGCCGTGTGGGTGGGCGTTGTGCTCGCTTCGCTCCTGTTCATGCGCCGCATGAGCGAGCTTACGGGCATCCGCCGCACGCTCGAATTTGGGAGCGAAGGGGAAGCGGAGCTCCTCCCCAAGGAACTCCACCCGGATACCAACGAGCTGGATGTGCCTGACGGCGTTGAAGTCTACGAGATCGATGGGCCGTTTTTCTTCGGCTGCGCGGACAGGTTGAATGCCATCGTAAGGGCCATGCACAAGCCGCCCAAGGTGCTCATCCTGCGCATGCGCCATGTGCCGGCCATCGACGCCACAGCGGTAAATTCCATTGAGGCCCTGCACGACAAATGCAAGAAGCGTCATGTGACCATCGTGCTTTCGGGCGTCAGAACCCAGCCCATGGCTACGCTCAAGCGGCTTGGTGCAGACAAGCTCTTCGGACAGGAGAATATCACCGTGAATATCCTCCAGGCCTTGGACAGGGCTCGCGAGATCATTGCCAGCGAGCCACGGCCCAGAGGGATGATGACATCCATCACAGGCCCGGGGCCAGAGGCGGCGTGATTGCCCTGGCCGGTGAATCCGGCTAGGCTGTGCCATCTCTGGAGGCTGTTGGATGCGTGTTCTTTTTCTAGGTGATATTGTTGGCCGTCCGGGCCGTGAGGCTGTTGCCGGCGAGATGCGCCGGCTCCGCGAGGAACTGGCCCTGGACGTTGCGTTGGCAAATGCCGAGAACGCCTCGGGCGGGCTGGGCCTCAAGCCTGACGAAGCCAGAAGGCTTCTGGATTCGGGCCTGGATGTGCTGACCTCGGGCAACCACATTTGGAAGTACCGCGAGATCCAGGATTACATGCCCAGGACCACGCGGCTGCTGCGGCCGGCCAATTACCCGCAGGGCGCGCCCGGGTCCGGCCTGGGTGTGTACTCGGCGGGCGGTGGCGTTTCCTATGCCGTGCTCAACCTCCAGGGCCGTACGTACATGGAGGCCCTGGAGTGTCCGTTCCGCACGGCGGACGCTCTGCTGTCCCAGGTTCCCGAGGACGTGCGCGTCATCCTGGTGGACTTCCATGCCGAGGCCACCAGCGAGAAGATAGCCATGGCCTACCATCTGGCAGGTCGGGTCTCGGCCGTGCTGGGCACGCATACGCACGTGCAGACAAGCGACGCGCGCATCCTGCGCGACGCCCACGGCCAAGGCCATACAGCAGCCCTGACGGACCTGGGCATGTGCGGCCCGGAGGAATCCATCCTGGGCATGGAGGCGGCTCCCATTCTGTCACGATTCCTGACCGGCATGCCCACGCGCTTCCGGGTGGCCGGGGGCGCTGTGTTGCTAGAGGGCGCGCTGCTGCGCATCGACGAGGGCACGGGCCGCGCACAGTCGATCGAGATCTTTCGCAGACGCTTAATATGATCAGGAGCTTCCTGTTCAGAGTAAATCGCTAGAGCATTTTGCTTTTGAAAATGCTCTGCAAGCCATGCGTCGGCATGGCTTGTCGCTAGCTTCGGCGTAGGCGCAATTGACTTGCGCCGTCAACGCCGGAGCGGGCGTCTTAAAAGCAATCTGCTTTAAGAGCCGGGAAGGGCTTTGCCCTCCCCGAACCCCTCCCACCAGGGGAATGATTCCCCTGGACCCCCAATTTTATTGGCGGACCAGTTTCGTGAAATATGAAAGGGCCTGCAACGCAGGCCCTTTCATTTTATCCGGTCTGTGACCAGGGATGCTGGAGGCCGCAAGCCTTGGGGGGTGGTGTCACCGACCTCGAAGCATGCGTCTGCGGGAGCGGTCGCCCCACCAGAAGGCGCCGGCCACGAGCACGGAGAAGCCGAGCACATACAGGGCCGGTCGATTGAAGACGTCGGTAAGGGAAAGCGCCGCAAGAGTTACGAGAAGCGCGAGCAGGGTGTAGATGAAATGTCTGTATTCGGCCATGTCGCTCACGTGTGCGCCGTGCGCTGAAGCCGACGCAGGTTGGCGGTGCAGGGGCTGGAGCCCAGAATAGCCAGCATAGCATGTCCGGGCGGAAATGGAAGCCTGCCGGACAAGCCAATGCAGGGCTTTTGCGCGCGCCTGATGCTGGTCTCGTCAGGGTTTTCCCTTGACAGGACAGCCATTCCCTTCAAAACTACCGAGTTCAGCACTCCAGAAGCGCTCTCGGAAGGCAGGGCGCAAGCAACGGCAGACCGTAAGGGCACTCAGCCATCATTACAGCGAGGACAGGCGTGAACATCATCGACGAACTCAAATGGCGCGGACTCATCTACCAGGTTTCGGACGAAGGCAAGGTGCGCGAGTACCTGTCCACGCCGGGCCGCTCGCTCTATTGCGGCTTTGATCCCACGGCCAGCAGCCTGCATATCGGCCACCTCGTGCCTCTCCTGGCCCTGTACCGCTTCCAGCGCGCTGGTCACAGGCCCATCGCGCTCATGGGCGGCGGCACCGCGCTCATCGGCGATCCCAGCGGCAAGGACGTGGAGCGCCAGCTCATCGCCAGGGAGACCATCGAAGCTTCCATCGAGAGCATCAAGACCCAGGTCCGCCGCATCTTCGGCGGCGAAGTCCGCTTCGTGAACAACTACGACTGGATCGGCCGCACCACGGCCATCGAGCTCCTGCGCGACGTGGGAAAGTATTTCACGGTCAACTGGATGATGCAGAAGGAGTCGGTCAAGAACCGTATCTCCCGCGACGAGGTGGGCATCTCCTTTACCGAGTTCAGCTACATGATCCTGCAGGCCTACGACTTCTCCGTGCTCGCCGAGCAGGAGGGCTGCATGCTGCAGATCGGCGGCTCGGACCAGTGGGGCAACATCACGGCCGGCACCGAGCTTATCCGCAAGAAGCTGGGCAAGGAGGCCATCGCCCTGACCTTTCCGCTCATCACCACGGCCGACGGCAAGAAGTTCGGCAAGTCGGAGAAGGGCGCCATCTTTTTGGACCCGGCGCTCACGCCTGTTTACGAGTTCTACCAGTATTTCATGCGCACCGACGACCGCGACGTGATCCGCTTCCTGCGCTACTTCACCTTCGTCTCTCGCGAGGAGATCGAGGCCCTGGAAGTGACCCTGGCCGAGCGGCCCGAACAGCGCGTGCCCCAGCGGCGGCTGGCGGCCGAGATGACCCGTCTGGTGCATGGCGAGGAAGAGTTGCTCAAGGTTGAGGCGGCCACTGCGGCACTGTTCGGCACGGGCGATTTGCGCGAGGTGGACCCGGCCATGCTGCGCATCGTGTTCAACGAAGCCCCCAGCGTGAGCTACCCCGGCCTTGAAGGCCTGCCCGACTTGCCGCAAATCCTCGTGGATCTGGGCCTGAGCAAGTCAAAGGGACAGGCGCGCAAGGATCTTGAACAGGGCGGCGTGTACGTGAACAATTGCCGCATCGACCTGACCTGGAAGCCCTCTGCCGGGGACCTCCTGCATGGCCAGGCCCTGCTGGTGCGCAAGGGCAAGAAGAATTACGGCCTGGTGCAGGTGGGGTAGTCGGCGTGCTCATTGTCTATATTTTCATGGGCCTGCTGGCCGGCGCGGTCATGCCGGCCCAGGCGGGCATCAACTACAAGCTGCGCACCTTTCTGGGCGACCCGGTGCTGGCGGCTTTCATGTCCTTTCTCGTGGGCACCGTGGCCTTGGCCGCCCTGGCCCTGGCCCAGCGCACGCCCTGGCCCGCCTGGCATGATGTGGCCCGCGCACCTTGGTGGGTCTGGATCGGCGGTTTCATGGGCGCGTACGTCGTGGCCAGTTCCGTGGTGCTGGCCCCTCGCCTGGGCGCCACGGCCATGTTGGCGCTTATCGTGGCCGGCCAGATGCTGGCATCCGTGGTCATCGACCACTACGGCTGGTTCGGCTACCGTGTGGACCCGGTGAACCTGCGCCGCGTCCTGGGCACGCTGCTGCTGGTAGCCGGAGTCTGGCTGGTGGTCAGCGCCAGGAGGGCCTCGTGAACGGACCCGGGAAAGTGAATATCAAAGGCGTGTGGCGTCACCTAGTGGCCTTCGCGCGGCTGGTCAAGATCGAGCACTCGATCTTCGCGCTGCCCTTCGCCTATTGCGGCATGGTCATGGCCGCGAGTGGCTGGCCAGGCTGGCGCGTGTTCCTGCTGATCACCGTGGCCATGGTCGCGGTGCGCTCCTTCGCCATGGTCGTGAATCGCCTGGCCGACCTGCCTTATGATCGCCGCAACCCGCGAACGCAAGGCCGGCCCCTGGTCACCGGCGAGGTCTCCGTGTCCTCTGCGCGGTACATGGCTCTGATCACAGGAGCTGTTTTCGTGCTGGCCTGCGCCGGGCTCAACATGCTCGCGCTGTCCCTGTCGCCCGTGGCGCTGATCCTGGCCGGCGGCTACAGCTACACCAAGCGTTTCACCTTCCTGTGCCACTACTGGCTCGGCACGGTGCTGGGCCTGGCTCCCGTGGCCGGCTGGCTGGCCGTCACCGCCTCATTCCATATCGCACCGGTATTGCTGGGCCTGGGCGTGACCTTCTGGGTCGCGGGCTTCGATATCCTGTACGCCACCCAGGACGTGGAGTTCGACCGCAAGGTCGGCCTGTACGCCATCCCGGCGCGCTTCGGCATCCCGGCTGCCCTGTCCATCGCCGCCTTCAGCCACGCCAACACGGCTATCTTTTTCCTGCTGGCCGGCTGGGCCTGGGGCGCGGGCTGGCCGTACTACCTCGTGGCCGCGCTCATCGGCGCGATCCTGGCCTACGAGCACACTCTGGTGCGGCCGGACGACCTGCGCCGCGTGAACACGGCCTTCTTCACGGTCAACGGCGTGGTGGCCATCATGATCTTCGCCGGCGTGCTGCTGGACTTGTGGATGATCTAAGCCTGTCGAAAGGCTTGTGGAGAGGGGTACTGCCCCTCTCCACACCTCACCCCGCCAGGGGGATAATCCCCCTGGACCCCGTGTTTTTCCTACTGAATGATCTTATGCGTGGTTGTTTAGCGGACGGCCAGTGACCTTGCAGGCGGGTATCGAGGTCGTCTTATGTCCGTCTGACGAGCAGGGCCACGGTTTCCACGTGGTGGTTGTGCGGAAAGAGATCCACGGGCACGACGCGGGCCAGCGAGTAGCCGGGCAGGAGCAGGGCCGCGTCGCGGGCGAAGGTGGCCGGGTCGCAGGACACGGACACGATGCGCTCTGGCGCGAGGTCCAAAATACGCGCGGCCACGTCCGGATGCATGCCCGCGCGCGGCGGATCGATGACCAGCACGTCCGGCTTGGGAAGCTTGCGGTCGGCCAGGGTGCGGCGCAGGTCGCCGGCCACGAAGGAGCAGTTGGTAAGGTTGTTCAGGCGCGCGTTGTCGGTCGCGTCGCGCACCGCGCCCTCCACCAGCTCGAAGCCCGTAACGTGTCCGGCCGCGCGCGCCAGGCGCAGGGCCATGGCCCCCACGCCGCAGTAACAGTCGAAGACTTCCGCGTCGATCGGCCAGTCGGACAGGCCGGCCATCTCTTCCACCAGCCCGAAAAGCCTTTCGGCCCCGGCTGTGTTGGTCTGAAAGAAAGCCTGCGGCGAGAGCCGATATCGCAGCCCCCCCAGCGACATCTCCAGCACCGGGTCGCCCCAGGCGCGCACGATCTCCTCGGCATAGGCCACGGCCGCCTTGTCGCGCCGCACGCCGTGCGCTACGCTCAAGCCGGGGAAGCGTTCCAATAGCCCTTGAGCCATGATAGCGGCCTGTTTCGCGGCCTCGTTGCCTGGCCCCGTGATCAGGATGGCCTGCAACCCGGCCGCGCAGGTCAATTCAGCCTCACCTCGGCATCCCAACACCGAACTACGCGGGTCCAGGGGCGCGTCCGCCCCTGGTGGGAGGGGTCTGGGGAGGGCAACGCCCTCCCCAGTTCTTAAGGCATTAGCCTCGGCAGGCCGCGAATCGCGCAGCACGAGAAAGCGCCATACGCCTCGGCCGGTCGCAGGGTCGAATACTGCCGCGCTGCCCGCGCGGGCCATCTCGCGCACGGCGGCCAGCACGGCCATGGCCGGATCGGCCATGAGGCCGCAGGCGGTCACGTCGAGCACCATGCGCGGGTCGCGCCAGGAGCGCAGCCCTACTTGCAGTTCACGACCGGCGAAGGCGAACTCCATCTTGTTGCGGAAGCCGCGCAGCAGGGGCGAGGGCGTGGTTTCATTTACCAAGTCCTGCACGTCCTGCCCTGATTGGCCGGATTCGCCGGATTGGCGGCCGATATGGCGCAGGGACTCGGCCACGATCTGACGCTTCCAGCGCAGCTGCGCGGCGTAATCCAGGTCTTGCCAGTCGCAGCCGCCGCAGTCGGCGTAGTGAGGGCAGAAGGGCTCGATTTGCTCGGGCGAGGAGCGCAGCACCTCGACGGTCGCGGCTTCGGCGTGGCGTTTGGCGAGCTTGGACAGTCGCGCGCGTACGAGCTGGCCGGGCAGCCCGCGCTCGACGAACACGGCCCGGCCTTGGAGCCGGGCGAGCCCCCGACCGCCGCAAGTCAATTTCTCGATATCAAGCTCCAGCACGTCGCCGGAGCGAAGCTCTTGCGTCATATGGTGGTATTCCTACAGGCAGAGGCGCGGACCGCTTTGACTGGAAGTGCTTCCAGGAGTCGGCGGCGACCGCACGCGGTTGAATCGAGCGGCTGTGGATGCGACATTCCCGCTCTGTTGCCGTACCTATAAGTCTTGCTCACCGCGCCGTCACCTGGCGATTTGTGTGCTTCATGGCCGGACGGATGGAACGCGGGCCGCACGGATCGACAGGTCTTTGAGTAGCAGGGACCCGGAGGCCAGATTAGAGCATTTTGCTTTTGAAAATGCTCTGCAAGCCATGCGTCGGCATGGCTTGCCGCCGCGTAGGCGTAGGCGCAATTCACTTGCGCCGTCAACGCCGGAGCGGGCGTCTTAAAAGCAATCTGCTCTAGATCTAGGATCAAGGGGCAAGGCTCAATCTCATGTGTTTGCCACTCCGGGGATCATTTGCCGAAATACGCATCTCGTGACATGAAACGCGGGCCGGCTTTTCTGAAGACGAACTCATGGGGCCATGGTCGGGCGGCGATTGCAGGCACTTCCGCCAGGGGAAATGCCGCCGCGGACAAGGTTCGGGGAGGAGGGCATCATGGACGAACCCAGGCGCGGTCGCCTTTACGTCGTCGCCACGCCGTTGGGCAATGCGGGAGACTTGTCGCCGCGTGCACGCGAAATACTGTCGGCGGCAGATCTGGTGCTGGCCGAGGACACTCGTCGCGCCGGGCTGCTGTTCAAGCGCCTGGGCATTGGGGCCAAGCGGTACATGAGCTTTTTCGAGCACAACGAGGAAGGCCGTGTGACCCAGGTGCTGGCCGAGTTGGACCAGGGACATGATGTGGCTCTGGTATCCGACGCGGGCACGCCGCTCTTGTCCGATCCCGGCTACCGCTTGGTGCGCGCCTGCCGCGAGCGGGGCCATGCCGTATCGCCCGTGCCCGGTCCATCGGCTCCCGTGGCGGCTCTGTCGGCCAGCGGTTTGCCGCCTTATCCGTTCGTGTTCCTGGGTTTTCTGCCCCGCCGCGATGTGGACGTGCGCCGGCTCTTCGAGGAGTACGGGGCCACGAAGGCCACGCTCGTGTTCTTCGAGCGCAAGAACCGCCTGACGGCAACCCTGGAGCTGGCAGCCGAAACCCTGGGCGATAGAGAATTCTGCGTGGCTCGCGAATTGACCAAGGAGCACGAGCAGTTTATTTTGGGGCGACTGTCGAAGCGTGAGGATGTGCAACTGGATCTTCTGGGGGAGCTGACCGTGATTGTCGGGCCGCCCGCGGAAGAGCTGCGCACGTCCGAAGCCGAGATGGCGGCCGTGCTCGAAGAAGAGGTCCTGCGCGGGGGCAGGCCCAAGGAGGTCGCCCGGCGTACGGCCGAGCGCGTGTGCGGTTGGACGGCCAAGGCTGTGTACGAGCGCCTGATGGACAAGTCGGGGTAGCCCAAGGTGGTGAAGGGTGAGGCCGAGCGGTGAGCCTGAAGTTAGCGTCCTGTTTCGCTGCCTGGCGCGTTCATACCTGGTTGGGGCCAACTTCAACACCAGGGGCATGCAGAACATTGGCCTGAGCTACGCCATGGACCCTGGGCTCGTAGCCATCCACGTCCAGGGGAAAGACCTATACGACGCCCGCAGGCGCTACCTGCGCCACTACAACACCCATCCCTTCTGGACGCCGCTGCTCATCGGCATATTCCTGTCCCTCGAAATCAAGATCGCCAAGAATCAACTCCCGCCCGGCACGCTGGAAAACGTACGCCAAACCACGATCTATACCCTGTCGGCCATTGGAGATTCCGTGTTCGGCGGCGGCGTCCTGGTGCTCTGGGCTTTGGCGACCGCCTGCATGATCGTCACTGGTCATGGCGTGGCTGCTGTGCTAACAGGGGGTGTCCTGCTGCTGAGTCTGCAGGCATTCAAGGCACTGACTTTCTTCGCCGGGCTGCGCGAGGGCTTTCGGTTTCTACCCAGGCTCAAGAGGTTCAACCTCATAAACTGGGGCCGACGCATCAAGCTTGTCAACGCCTTGCTCACGGTTCTGTTCTGGTATCTTGTATGGCCTGAGCCAGTGCGTTGGACCGGGTGGGTACTCGGCGTCGGCGCCCTGTGCCTGGCGACTTGGCTTGTGCTCAAGACGCGGCTTTCGCGAGGCCTAGCCCTGATTTTCCTGCTGGCCGGGTACGCAGTCGCGCCCTTTGTTCTCAGATGGCTTGAAACCCTCTAGGCCTTCTCGGCCTGGGGAGGGGTGATGGATACGCAAACCAACGTGTCGGAGACACAGCGGCAATATCTCACAAGGCGGGTCTGCGTGGTCAACGAGCTGGGTCTGCATGCCAGACCGGCGGCCAGGTTGGCTCAAGAGGCCCAAAAGTTCTCCAGCCGGATACTGCTCAAGGTCGGCGCTCAGGAAGTGGATGCCAAGAGCATCCTGGACATTCTGACTCTGGCTGCTCGCAACGGCTGTGGTCTGGAGATCATGGCCAGCGGCGAGGATGCGGCTCAGGCTGTCGAGCATTTGGCCCGCCTGTTCCGCACCAAGTTCCAGGAAGGCTGATCCCCTTTGGCGCACAAGACCATCACCGGCATCCCGGTCTCGGCGGGCGTCTCAATCGGCAAGGCATTTTTCCTGAACCGCAGCCGTTTTCGCCACCTTCCGCGACAGACCATTCTCGACACCGCGATCTCCGGCGAGGTCGCCAGACTCCATCTCTCCTTTTCCGAAGCGGAGATCGAGCTGGAGGCCATCCGTCGCAAAGTGCCCAAGGAGCTGCGCGAGAACGCGTTGATCATCGACTCCCACGTCATGATCCTCAAGGACCCAAAGTTGCGGGCCCTGGCCGAGAAAAACATCCGCGAACTGTGCATCAACGCCGAATGGGCCTTGGAGAAGGCCGTCTCCGAACTGCGTGAGGCTTTCAGCGCCCTGCAGGACCCCTACATCCGCGAACGCATGGAAGACGTGCGCCTGGTGGCTGAACGCGTGCAGGCCCGCCTCGTGGGCGCTGTAAGCGACATCAGCTCCCTTCAGAGCCGCGTGGTGCTCATGGCCCACGACCTGTCCCCGGCCGACACCGTGGATCTGGAGCTGGACAAGATCATGAGCTTCGCCACGGCCACGGGCGCCAAGACCTCGCACACCGGCATCCTGGCCCGCTCGCTGCAGATTCCGGCCATCGTGGGCGTAAGCGACCTGGAAGAGAGCGTCACCGACGGCGATCTGGTCATTCTCGACGGTTTCTCGGGCAAGATACTGGTGGACCCCGACGACGAGGAGCTGGAATACTACACGGACCTCAAGCTCCAGTTCGAGCAGTACCAGAAGACCACCATCCGGTTCTGCCACCTGCCGGGCGAGACGCGCGACGGCTTCCAGATCAAGGTCCTGGCCAACATCGAACTCTTCGAGGAGGTCGCCCAGGTCATCGACAACGGCGGCGAGGGCGTGGGCCTTTACCGCACCGAGTACTCCTACATGAACCGCACCGAGCTGCCCACCGAGGAGGAGCTCTACGAGGAGTACCGCGACCTGGCCTCCATCCTGGCGCCCAGCCGGCTGACTTTGCGCACCCTGGATCTTGGCGCGGACAAGCTGATCAGCCATTACGGCGCGCTGGACGAGAGCAACCCGGCCCTGGGCCTGCGGGCCATCCGCTTCTGCATGCGCCATCCGCAGATGTTCAAGACCCAGATGCGCGCCATACTGCGCGCCGCGGTGCAGGGCAATGTCTCGCTCATGTTCCCCATGATTTCCGGCACCCAGGAACTGCGCTACGCCAAGGATCTGCTCCAGGTGTGCAAGCAGGAACTCGCCATCGAAGGCAAGGAGTTCAATCCCGACCTGCCCGTGGGCATCATGATGGAGGTGCCCAGCGCGGTCATGATTGCCGAGTTCCTGGCCAAGGAAGTCGACTTCTTTTCCATCGGCACCAACGATCTCATCCAGTACTCCCTGGGCATCGACCGCACCAACCGCCACGTTTCGCACCTGTATCAGCCGCTGCATCCGGCCATCGTGCGCATGATCAAATACGTGGTGGACGCGGGGCATCAGGCGGGCATCGAGGTCAGCGTGTGCGGCGAAATGGCCGCGGACCCTTTTTGCGTGCCCATCCTCATGGGCATGCAGGTCGACTGCATCAGCCTCGGACCGCAGGCCATCCCCGGCATCAAGCGCATCATTCGCCGCGCGAACCTGCAGGACTGCAAGCAGCTGCTCAAGGACGTGCTGCAGTCCTCCACCGTAACCCTCACCAACCGTCTCGTGCGCGAGACCATCTTCAAATCCTTCCCGGAAGAACTGACCTTCTACACCTCGCTCCTCGACAACGACTAGTTCAGGCATTATTACTCGCCCATGGCAAAGCAAAGTGGCGTCAAGTCCATAGCCGTCAACAAGAAGGCCCGGCATCTCTACGAGTTGCTGGAATCATTCGAGGCGGGCGTGGCCCTGCAAGGCGTGGAGGTCAAATCCCTGCGCCAGGGGCATGTCAGCTTCAAGGACGGCTACGTGGAATTCAAGAGCGGCGAAGCCTGGCTCAGGGGCGTGCATATCGCGCCCTACGAGAACGCTGGCTACGTGCAGATCGACCCCGAGCGCGAGCGTAAGCTGCTCCTGCACACCGAGGAGATCGAGCGCCTGACGGACAAGGTCGAGCAGAAGGGCCTGTCCGTGGTGCCCGTGCGCATGTATTTCAAAAACGGCCGCGTCAAGCTGGAGATCTCCCTGGCCAGGGGCAAGAAGCTCCATGACCGGCGCGAGGACATCAAGCAGCGCGATATCGCCAAGGATACCGCGCGGCAGTTGGCGCGATATTAAAGACTTGAGGATGGGGAAGGGGAACCCTTTTGGAAAAGGGTTCCCCTTCCCTTCGTGCCTCCAACCCCTCCTAAAACTCTTCTTTCGCGCTTCGCGCGGGATACTCAGGAGCCCGCATGCTCACCTCCCGGCACGAAAAGTTCCTCCACGACCTGTTCCCCGGCGACGCCAGCTTATTCACCCCCGAGGAGAAGCTCATCTTCGGCACCGACGCTAGCCGCCTGAGCGGCCAGCCTTGGGCTGTGGTGCGACCCGAGAATCGCGAACAGATCGTGGAGCTGCTGCGCTGGGCCGAGGCCGAAAAGGTGCCGCTGTTCACGCGCGGACGGGCCACGAACGTGGTCGGCGGGACCGTGCCCGACAAGGGCGGCGTGGTCGTGTCCATGTTGCGCATGAACAGGGTCAAGGAGATCAGCGCCGAGGATTTCGTGGCCGTGGTCGAGCCGGGCGTCATCAATGGCGATTTGCAGAAGGAGCTGAAAAAGCGCCGGCTGTTCTATCCGCCCGACCCGGCCAGCGCGGCCTTCTCCACCATTGGCGGCAACGTGGCCATGGGCGCGGGCGGCATGCGCGCGGTCAAGTACGGCGTGACCAGGGATTACGTGCTCGGCGTGGAAGCCGTGCTGCCGGGCGGCAGGGTCATGCGTCTCGGCGGCCGCTGTCACAAGAACGTGGCCGGCCTGGATCTGGCGCGGCTGTTCGTGGGCAGCGAGGGTTCGCTGGGCGTCATGACCGAACTGACCCTCAAGCTTTTGCCGCTGCCCGAGGCCACGGCCTCGTTGCTGGCTGGATTTGGGACGCTGGACGCGGCCCTGGATGCGGCGCGCGCGGTCTTTGGTTGCGGCACGCTGCCCACGGCCATGGAGTTCATGGCCGGCTTGGTGCTGGAGGCCATCGCCGGCGAGGGCGAGGCTCCCTGGCCCCAAGGCACGCAAGCCGCGCTGCTGTTGCGCATCGACGGCAGCGAGTCCGCCGTGGCCGAGGACCTGCGCCGGCTGGAGGCTGTTTTCAAGCGGCACGATCCCACCTGCCTGCTCACTGGGCGAGGTCAGGAGGAGGAACCCCTGTGGGAGCTGCGCAGACTCATCAATCCGGCCTCATTCCGCATAGCACCGGACAAGATCAGCGACGACGTTACCGTGCCGCGCGGCAAGGTCGGTGAAGCGGTCAAGCGTTTTCAGGCCTTGGGCCGGGAGCGCAATCTTAAGATGCTCCTCTTCGGTCACCTTGGCGACGGCAACCTGCACGTGAACATCATGCATGACGCCTCCAACCCCGATGAACTGGCGCGCGCCCGCCAGACCAAGGAAGACGTCCTGCGCGTCACCATCGAGCTTGGCGGCACCCTGTCCGGCGAGCACGGCGTGGGCCTGACCAAGCTGCCCTATCTGCACTGGCAGATCGGCGAACCGGAGAGGGCGCTTATGCGCGACGTCAAAAAAGCTTTCGACCCGAGCGGGATACTCAATCCCGGAAAGGGCTATTGATGGCTCATCAGCAGCAGAAAGACTACCTCTGCCTGCACGACGGCACGCATCTCGCGCCCAAGTGCATCCTGTGCGGCAAGTGTCTGGAAGTTTGCCCGCTGGTGGCGGCCACGGGCCGCGAGGAGCTGTCCCCGCGCGCCAAGTTCCACTTGGCCGAGCGCGCTGCCGACGCGGGCAGCGGACTCGATGAGAAGAAGGCCGCCCGCCTGGCGGCCATGTGCCTGGCCTGCGGGCGTTGCGAAAAGGCCTGCCCCCATGGCCTGTGCGGCCCGGAGCTGGCCTCGAAGCTGCGCGCAAGGCATCCGGGCTGGCACGAGTGGCTATGGCGGCAGTGGTTGACCAAGCCCGGCGCGCTGTGGCCCACGGCCGGCGCGTTGGCCAGGCTGGTGCCGGGCGGGCTCGCGCCGGATACGGTCCGAACGATGCTCAAGCAGCTTGCGGCCCTGCATGGCGGTAGAAACATTCAGCCGTGGCTGGGCGTTGCACGCTACGACGCTTGCGGCAGCGCGAAAAAGGCCGTACTTTTCGAGGGTTGCACCGCACGATACGCCAAGCCCCACTGGAGCGAGACCGCACGACAAATTGTCACGGGGCTAGGGTATGAGCTTGAGCTCGGTGCGCGTTTCGAGTGCTGCGGCTGTTCTTTGGGCCATGCGGGTCTGGAGGATGCGCAACGGGCCATGCAGCGCGCCAATGTGGAAGCGTGGCGCAAGGCTGGCCGACCGCAGGTGATCGCTTTTTGCGCCACCTGCCGCTGTGGATTGCGCAGCTACACGCATATTGACCTGGGTTGGGAGACCTTCGAGCGTGAGGAGTGGTTGCGCGCTGTTATGTCCCTGGCCGGACTCATGGGCGACACGGAATTTCAAATTCTGGACAATGCGCCCGATGCGGTGCATTACCATAGGCCTTGCCATGGTTCCGGCGGCGACCAGGACAGGCTCTTCCTGTCCCGGGCCATGGGCGGCCGGCTCAAGAAGGCCGGATTGGAGCGCTGCTGCGGCTTCGGCGGCGTCATGCAGCTTGCCGATCCCGGCCTGTCGCGGGCCGTGGCCGCGCGCTGCTGGGAATATTTCGAAGCCAAGCCCGGCGAGCAGCTGGTCACGGGTTGCAGCGCCTGCGTGCTGCAACTTGCGGCCAATGCGCCCGAGGGAGTGGCCGTGGGCCACTGGCTGGAGGCCATCAGGCCCTGAAGCAGCTCATTTGAATATGGGCTGTGCGGGGGCGGTAGGCCGCCGAATGTGCGGCATGCGTGAGCAATGGTTGAGCTTTGCTCACGCGACGTTTGAAATACGCGGGACATGCGTTTTAGAGCATTTGGCTTTTGAAAATGCTCTGCAAGCCATGCGTCGGCATGGCTTGCCGCCGCGTAGGCGTAGGCGCAATTCACTGTCGCCGTCAGCGCCGGAGCGGGCGTCTTAAAAGCAATCTGCTCTAATAGCCGGGTGGACCCCCACCATTCGGGGCGGTTGAGCAGGATACGGTCCGCGTGGGTCGCTGGCATCCGCGACCTGCCCCAGATCAAGGAGAAAGGCATGATCGGTTTCATCACGAAGAAGATATTCGGCTCCATGAACGATCGGTTTCTGAAATCGATCGATCCGTACGTGCAGAAAATCAACGGCCTTGAGGGGCAGACGCGCGAGTTGAAGGACGAGGATTTTCCCGTCAGGATACGTGAATGGCGCGACCAGGTTGCCCAGGGCCGCGACCTGGATGAACTGCTGCCCGAGGTTTTCGCCCTGGTGCGCGAGGCCGGCCGCCGGACCCTGAACATGCGCCACTTCGACATGCAGCTCGTGGGCGGCGTCGTGCTCCATCGCGGCCGCATCGCCGAGATGAAGACGGGCGAAGGCAAGACGCTCGTGGCCACCTTGCCCGTGGTGCTGAACTCTCTCAAGGGCCGCGGCGTGCACGTGATCACGGTCAACGACTACCTGGCCCGCCGCGACGCCGAGTGGATGAGCGCCATCTATAACTTCCTGGGCCTGACCGTGGGCGTCATCCTGCACGGCCTGAGCCCCGAGGAGCGCCGCGAGGCCTACGGCTCGGACATCACCTACGGCACCAACAACGAGTTCGGCTTCGACTACCTGCGCGACAACATGGCCTTCTCCATGGCCCATGTGGTTCAGCGCGACCTGCACTACGCAATCGTGGACGAGGTGGACTCCATCCTCATCGACGAGGCGCGCACGCCGCTCATCATTTCGGGTCAGGCCGAGAAGTCCACGTCCATGTACGGGCGCATCAATTCTATCGTGCCCAAGCTGGAGCGCGACAAGGACTTCAGCGTGGACGAGAAGGGCAAGTCCGTATCGCTGACCGAAGAGGGCGTGACCCACGCCGAACAGATCCTGGGCGTGGAGAACCTCTACGATCCCCAGAACATCACTTTCCAGCACCACATCCTGCAGGCCCTCAAGGCTCATAGTTTGTTCCAGAACGAGGTGGACTACATCGTCAAGGAAGGCGAGGTGGTCATCGTGGACGAGTTCACGGGCCGTCTCATGCCCGGACGCCGCTACTCCGACGGCCTGCACCAGGCCCTGGAGGCCAAGGAGGGCGTGGCGGTCAAGGCCGAGAACCAGACGCTCGCTTCCATCACCTTCCAGAACTACTTCCGCATGTACGACAAGCTGGCCGGCATGACCGGCACGGCCGATACCGAGGCGGTGGAGTTCAAGCAAATTTACAACCTGGACGTGACGGTCATCCCCACGCACAAGCCGATGGTGCGCAAGGACTTCGCGGATATCATCTACAAGACGCAACGCGAGAAGTTCGAGGCCATCTGCAAGGATATCGCCGAGCTGAACCGCAAAGGCCAGCCCGTGCTGGTGGGCACCGTGTCCATCGAGAAGTCCGAGCTTTTGTCCAAGATGCTCAAGAAGTCCGGCGTGCCGCACAACGTGCTTAACGCCAAGCAGCACGAGCGCGAGGCCGAGATCGTGGCCGAGGCGGGCCACAAGGGCAAGGTGACCATCGCCACCAACATGGCCGGCCGCGGTACGGACATCAAGCTCGGCGAGGGCGTGACCGACCTCGGCGGCCTGCACATCCTGGGCACTGAGCGCCATGAATCCCGGCGCATCGACAACCAGTTGCGCGGCCGTTCGGGCCGCCAGGGCGACCCAGGCTCATCGCGCTTCTATCTGGCCCTCGACGACGACCTCATGCGCCTGTTCGGCTCCGATCGCATCGCCGGTCTCATGGACCGCCTGGGCATGCAGGATGGCGAAGCCATCGAGAACCGCATGATCACCAAGGCCATCGAGAACGCCCAGAAGCGCGTCGAGGCGCATAACTTCGAAATCCGCAAGACGCTCCTCGAGTACGACGACGTCATGAACCAGCAGCGCCACGTCATCTACGACCAGCGCCGTGATCTCATGACCCTGGACAACCTGGAGGAGCACGCCCTGTCCTTCGCCGACGACCTGCTGGACGAGACATACGCCATGCTGGGCGGACCCAAGGACAAGCCCGACGAGGAAATTCTCAATTCAGTGCGTACACGCCTTGTGGAGGTCTTGGACCTCAGCCGCTTCGAGGAGTTCAAGCAGGATCTTCCGTCCCGCGAGCAGGCCGGCGAATGGGTGCAGGCCATACTGGATAACCTGAAGGGCCAGGCCGGCGACCATTACAACGAGGTGCTGCGTTTCTTCATGCTGGAAGCCCTGGACCGCAACTGGAAGGATCACCTGCTGCAGATGGACCATCTGCGCGAGGGCATCGGCCTGCGCGGCTATGGTCAGAAGGACCCTAAGCAAGAGTACAAGCGCGAGGGCTTCGAGCTGTTCCAGGACATGCTCTTCCGCGTCAAGGAGAACACCATGCGCGCCCTGACCCACCTGCGCATCAAGCAGGAAGTGCGCGAGGAGGAGTTCCAGCACAAGGAAGAGCCCAAGAACGTCCAGTACTCCGGGGCCGATAAGACTGCGGCCGGTAAGCAGCCGGTCAAGCGCGAGGCGCCCAAGGTCGGCCGCAACGACCCCTGCCCCTGCGGCAGCGGCAAGAAGTACAAGAAGTGCTGCGGCGCGGCGGGATAATGCCTGGACCCGCTCGGTTCGTGAGCGGGTTGGAATCGAGTCGTAACAGCGAGTAACGAGAGCAGGAACGGCCGGGAAAGGAAACCTTCCCGGCCGTTTTTATTGCGGCATCATCGAGGAGATCGTTTAGAGCATTTTGCTTTTGAAAATGCTCTGCAAGCCATGCGTCGGCATGGCTTGCCGCCGCGTAGGCGTAGGCGCAATTCACTTGCACTGTCAACGCCGGAGCGGGCGTCTTAAAAGCAATCTGCTCTATTGAGACAGTTCGGTATGCGCTCTATTCGATCGCGGAAAGGGTAGGCTCCAATCCGCTGGCTCCGTGGATGTTTCCCTGCCCTTAAATCTTGGCCAGATTGTTCGTGATGCGGGCATAGAGCGAGTTGTCCATGCCAAGGCGCTTGGCCGTATGCCGCTGGGCCAGGCGGAAGTTCGTTGCCGCCTGGTCGCGCAAGCCCTGGGCCTGCATGAGCAAGCCGAGGTTGTTGCGGATCTTGGCCTGCAGCACATCACTCCCGAGGGCCTCGGCTTTGCGCGCGGCCTGTATCAAAAGTTCAGTGGCGGTCAAGTAGTCGCCACGGTTAAGGGCTTCCATACCAGCTTTGTTCAGCTTGGTCAGGCAGACGCAGGCGCACACGGAGAACCTCCTGGGTTAGTCATTCGTCACGATTAAATTGATAATGAAAATCTTTATCATGGTCAAGCAGTAGAAACGCGGCGTATACTTTAGTCATTTGCGGCGGAAACGGAATGCTTGCGGAATGATGAAAGAAAACTTCATTTTGACAATGATAATCATTTTCATTACTACTCAAATTTAGCATGCAGGTGGGCAAATCGATTTGCCCAAGGAGGTCTTCGAATGAATAAGATTTTGAATTCTAAGAGAAATGAAATGATACCTGCCGAGCGCATAATGGCCAGGCTGGGATATAAGTTGGGCAAAACACCGGCTGGAATAACCGCCTGGCAGGGCGAGGCGCGTCTACGCGGCGAGCAGGTCAAGGTGCTGCTTATGGGAGCCCCTGGCTCGGGCGCGCCCATGTCCCTGACAAAGCCGGTCTGGGCCGGCTATTACGAGTTGGGCGACGGCGGCGAGATGCTCCATGACGAGCGTTTCCAGACTTTGGCAGAATACGTCACGGAACAGCTGCTCGATCATGAGGGCGGCAAGCTGCTGCTGTACGCCAAGCCTCAGGCTAACTGCCGCTCCGAGGACGACGAAACTGAGCATTGGGTGGCGGAATACGCGCGAGCCCGCTGCGCATAGCAGCCTGTTGGATAAAAAGGCCAGCCTTTCTGGCCGGATGCCCGCGAGCGCATTAGCCCGCAACGCTGGCCGGGAGATGCGACCCTGAATGCAATCCGCCAACGAACCGCGCGGTCAGGGGAGCGTCTTATCGAGAATAGTCCTGCTGGGTGAGGCCTGGTGAGGGCAACGCCTTCCCAGCTCTTATGCAATCTGCTCCAAACCTCACCTTCGCTTTCACCTGATATCTTCACGCCTTTTTATGCGGATAGGCTGCGCACGGCCTCGGATCAGGCGTGAGAGGCCGCGTAACGTATTTGCCGGGCGGCGTATTCCCTCCTGCGCCGTTCTAGGCCACAATGCGTGCGGGTAACCCTCCGGATTGGCAGCAAGGAGCCCCGCCGCGATGAAATATATGCCCTCGCAACTGATGTACTTTTTCCAGAGCAGGACCGCGCGGCGCAACGTAAGCAAGCTCCTGCAGTACCTGGCGATCATCGCGGTGCTGGTCGCCGTCTACAGCGTGGTCTTCCATTACCTCATGCGCCTGGAAGGCCGCGATCACACCTGGCTCACCGGCATCTACTGGACTTTGACTGTCATGAGCACCCTGGGCTTCGGGGACATTACCTTCACCACGGACTTAGGCAGGGCCTTCTCCCTATTGGTGCTGCTCACGGGCGTCATCTACCTGCTGGTCATGCTGCCCTTTTCCTTCATCCAGTTCTTCTATGCCCCTTGGCTGGATGCCCAGGCCAAGGCCCGTGCGCCTCGCGAGTTGCCGTCCGGCAAGGCGGGCCATGTCATTCTAACCAGCTTCGACCCGGTCAGCGCGAGCTTTGCGAAGCGTCTTATACAGTATGGCTACGACTATGCACTGCTTCAAGCGGACCTGCCACGAGCGTTGGAACTCTACGACCAAGGTTACAAGGTCGTGGTGGGCGAGTTGGACGACCCCGAAACCTACCGCCGCCTGCGCGTGGAGGGCGCGGCCATGGTGTTCGTCAACAACGACGACATGCGCAACACCAACATCGCGTTCACGGTGCGCGAGCTTACTTCCAACGCGACCGTAATCGCCACCGCGGATATGGATGACTCCCTGGACATTCTGTCCCTGGCCGGCAGCAGCCATGTCTTCCAGTTCACCAAGCTCCTGGGGCAGGCCTTGGCCCGGCGACTCATCGGCTCCAGCACCCGCGCCAACGTCATCGGTCGGTTGGACGGCTTGCTCATCGCCGAGGCCCCGGCCATGCGCACTCCGCTGCAAGGCAAGCGGCTGCGTGACAGCCGTTTGCGCGAGACCACTGGAGTGAGCGTGGTGGGCGTCTGGGAGCGCGGCAACTTCCACATCCCCGGTCCGGACACGCTCATCGGGCAGAGCACGGTACTCGTGCTGGCCGGCACCAACGAGCAGTTCGAACGCTACGACGCGGTCATGGGCAAGGACTTGCCGCACGATTCGCCGGTGATCATCCTGGGCGGCGGCAGGGTAGGCCAAGCCGCGGCCCAGGTGCTCGAAGAGCGCGGCATCTCTTATCGTATCGTGGAAAAGAACCCCAAGGCCGTCAGGGATGCCGACAAATACGTGCTGGGCAGCGCCGCGGACCTGGATACGCTGCTGGTCGCGGGCATCCGGGAAGCGCCCTCGGTGTTCATCTCCACCCATAACGACGACCTTAATATCTACCTGACCATCTACTGCCGTAAGCTGCGCCCGGACATCCAGATCGTAAGCCGGGCCACTCTGGACCGAAACGTGGGAACGCTGCACGCCGCCGGCGCTGATCTGGTCATGTCCGAGGCATCGCTCGGCGCAAATACCCTGATCAACCTGCTGCGGCCGGACAATCTGCTCATGCTGGCCGAAGGGCTGAACGTCATCCGTTTGGCTGTGCCGCCTTCCCTGGCGGGCAAGGTGCTGGCCGAGACCGACATCCGCGCCCGCACTGGCTGCAGCATCATCGCCGTGCAGACCAAAGACGGGCTGCAGATCAACCCTGACCCAAGCCTGCGTTTGGGTCCGCTAGACGAAATCATCATTATTGGAACTGCCGAGGCCGAGCGCTGCTTCTTGCGTGATTACGCGCCCGGAGGCGGGCAGGTGCAGCCGCGCTTGTAAAGCGGCAGCCTTTTCAGGATATCCATGGTGCGAGTTGGCGCAGATCATTTGCGCCAACTCGCGACTGAAGCCAGGCGGCCTCAATACTGTATTAAAGCACTTTGCAAATGAAATGAGAGTCCAGGGAAATCATTTCCCTGGCGGGAGAAAGTCTGAGAGAGGGCAGCGCCCTCTCTCAGGTTAAATGCAAACGGATCTAGATAAGCGAGTGCAGGTTGTCGCGGAGGAAGAAGAGCAGCTCGTAGCGCGAGGCCAGGGCGTCCCTGAGCTTGTTGAGCTCGGATTTTTCCATCTCGTCGATGCGGATGAAGGCTTTACGGTTGGGCTGGCCCTTGGGGTAGACGGTGATGATGGACAGGATTTTGGCTCCGCTGCCGGCGAGATCCTCAAGGATCGGCTTGAGCGCGCCGGGCGTGCGCGGGAGCTGAAAACCCATCTGTACGCCACCGTCGCGCACGCGGGTGATCTCGATCAGGATGTCGAACATATCCTTCTCGGTGATAATGCCCACCACCGAGTCATTGTCGTCAACAATGGGCAGGCCGCCGAGCGACTTTTCGGACAGGAGCACCGCGGCTTTTTCCACGCTGTCCTCCGCCTTCAGGCGCACGGGATTCTTGGTCATGATGTCTTTGACCTTGATCTCCGAGAGCAGATAGTACAACTCGTGGACGTCCAGGGTAGTAGCCTTGGAGGGCGAGGCTTCCTTGATGTCGCGATCCGAAAGGATGCCGATGAGCTTGCCAGTGTCATCCACAACGGGCAGGCGGCGAATGTTCTTGTCTTTCAATAGCTTGGAGGCCTTCATCATGGATTCGTCGGGACCGACGGTGATCACCGGAGTGTTCATCCAGTCCTTTATAAGCATAGTAGGAGCTCCTTCTTTAGCGCGGCCTGAGCAGCCGTGGGGCTGTTTGACTTCCATATCGCACATGATTTTTCTTTAATCAAGCCGGCCTGTTCCAAACACGGAGTCGGAAAGCGCACGGAGACCTCACATGCGAGCCATCTTCCTGGACCCGGCCGGCGGCATCGGCGGGGATATGTTCCTGGCGGCCTTGTGCCACTTGGGTCTTAATCCCGAGAACCTGGGGCAGGCGCTCAGCCAGGCCGGCGTTGAAACCAAGGTATGGGCCGAGCCGCGCAGAGTGGGCGGCCTGGCGGGCATGGGCCTGCGTATAGAGGCCGCTGCCGAACAGCCTCTGCGTCACCTGTCGGAGATAGAGGCCGTCATCGCGCGCCTGCCTCTGTCCGAAGCTGTGCGCAAACTCAGCCTGGAGGCCTTCCGCAGGCTGGCCGAGGTTGAGGCCGGTGTGCACGGCGTGGATATGGCGCAGGTGCATTTCCACGAAGTCGGCGCCGTGGACACGCTGGTGGACGTGGTGGGGGCAATCTGGGGACTGGAGGAACTGGGCGTGGCGCAGGTGGTCAGCGGCCCATTGCCCTGGTTTTCCGGAACGGTCTCCTGCGCCCATGGCCTGTTGCCTCTTCCGGCTCCCGCTACCGCCAGGCTCATGGCCGGCAAACCCGTGTACCCCACCGAGGCCCGTGACGAGCTTATCACGCCCACGGGCGCGCTCATCGTGGATCGCTTGGCGAAGGCCTTCGTTCCTGGGCCTTGCGGCACTGTGCTGGGCGTGGGCGTGGGTTACGGCGACAGGGTTGTTGAAGGCCGAGTCAACGGACTGCGCCTGTTTCTGTACGAGACGGAAGCAGGGCAAGAGACGGAATAGCCTCCGGCGACGCCTATTTCAGGTCGCAGGATTCGCCGCAGCAGGTTTTTAGGAAGCCGGTGTAGGCGTGCAGGATGCGCTCCTCGCGCTGGCGGGCCTCCGCGGACAGAGGACGCTGCTCCACGGCCTCGGCCTTGGCGCGCAGATCGGTCCAGGCCGGCAGGGCGGCCATGCCGTTGGCCAGGACGCGGCCTCGGGATGTCTCCAGCAGCACGGCGTCGCGGGTGTCGGTAACCACCACGAGCGGCGCGGGTCCGCCGTTTATGAGGCGGGCGGAGGCCACGGACTCGCGGTCATAGGTGCCGGGCGCGCCGGCGCAGAAGATGACCAGCAGCAACGGATGGTCGAATTCATCGTACGCGACCAAATCGGCCGTGCGGCTCTGCTGTTCACCATCGATATGGAAAGGAATCTCCACGCGGGGCCGCAGGCTGTCGGAGGGATAGCCTTTCTCTTCCACAAGCATGCGCGCCAGGGCCTGACGCAGATCCTCGTAAGTCGTACGCTCCACTTGCTCGCCGGTCAGGTAGTCGAGCAGGGTTCCACCCAGGCTGACTTCGTGCATGGCATGCCCTCCAGATAAGTATCAGGCCGGAGTGTCGCCGACTTTGCCGGGCTTGTCGGTCTTGCCGGTCTCGTCTGGCTCCTTGGGGAGCAGATCGGAAATGGTCATGAGCTTCTCACCGCAGTCCTCGTTTCGCGAAATCCAGGCAGTGATGCGCGTGAAGGGCCAGATGCGCTTCTTTGTCAGCCCGAAGCCGATGCGCGCAAGCACGTAGAGGGGTACGAACAGGGCCGGATAGCGCAACTCGAAGCCCCATAGGGGTACGACGATTGCGCCGAAGCGAGAGCCCATCCAGGCCAGCGCAAAAACAGCAGGCCAAAGGGAGGATGCGAACAGGGTGAAGCCCGAAAACAGATTGCGGCCAAAAAACTCGTTGGCCAGTCTGTTACAGGCCGTGTAGCTGACCTTGTCCTTCTGTGCCAGGGCCTGGAGGCTTAGGTTGTTGTGCGTGATCATGTCGCGGCGCAGGCTGGCGAAATGGCGGCGGTTTAGCCAATAGACCCCGGCCATGGTCAACTCACCAATGACGGTGGTGATGACGACCAGGGCCAGCGTGCCGAGAATGAAGGCGACAAGCGCATCGCCGCTCAGGGCCAGTGCGGCTTTGTAGGGTGCAATGAACACCGGGTCGAGGAAGCTGCTGACGTTTTCGAGCATGGCTGCAGTCCTAGTATGTTCCCGCTACGGTAGTAGTGTGGTGCAAAGAAAAGGGCAAGACCCGGCGAGCGGGCTTGCCCTTTTATCAGCAAGCTGTATGCGCTGGCCGCTTAAGGGATGATCTTCAGGAAGCCAATGTCGAACCCTCGGCCGATGTAACGCAGGCCCACGTAGAAGGCCAGGACGATGAACAGGATCTTGAGCCAGCGGTCCGGGATGTACTTGGAGGTCTTGGGGCCGATCACGGAGCCGATGACGATGCCGATGATCTCTATGCCCACCAAACCCCAGTCAACCAGCGCGCCCTGGGTGATATAGGTGATGATGGAGGTGATCATGCCGATAAGCACGGCCAGGGCCGAGGTGCCGGCGACCAGGTACATGGGCAGGCCGGCCACGGAGGTCAGGAAGGGCACGAGCAGGAAGCCGCCGCCCACACCCAGGAAGGCCGCGATGGATGCGATGACGAAGCCGCCCAAGATAGGGATGAGCGGGTTGAAGGAGAATTCGACGCCGAAGAAGGTGAACACGACCTTGGACGGCGAAAAGCTGACCACGCGCACGCCCTGGGCCGCCAAGTCGACCTTGCCGCCTTCCTTCTGCTTCTTCACGCTGTCCTGGAAGGCCTTGGCGGCTACCTTGGCCTTCTTCTGGCTGGCCGAGCCGGCCGGAGTGGTCTGGTAGAAGAGGAATACACCCAGCGCCAGAACGAACACGCCGAACCAGCCCTGGTATTGGGAGAAGCTCACCTTGCCTGCGGTCAGGAACGGAACGAGCCAGGAGCCCAGGATGGAGCCGATGGCCAGGGCCACGCCCAAAGGCAGCACAAGGCGCCCCATCTTGTAGTAGTTGAAGGAGGTGATCAGCGCCGAGGTGCCCACGAGGAACTGGTTGGATACGCGGATGGAGTCCGTGACCATTTTGTTGAGCGTGGCGCCCTTGCCGAAGCTCTTGCCGTAGTTGCCCAGGCCGTAGATCGTGATGTGACCAACGCCGGCCATGACGCCGCCGAAGGCGCCGACGGTGGAGAAAATCCAGCCTACCCATATCGCCCACACAAAGGCCAGGATGAGGTTCACATTGGGGGCTCCGGGGATGCCAAGATAACCGGGATCAGCAGTTGGATCGACCTTGCCGGAGGTGATTCCCTCCTGAATGGCGTCGGCCAGCTTATCAGCCCAAGCGGGTTGAACCAAGACCACTGCCACAACGAGCACTAGCGCTGCGACGAGAAAGGCATGTTTACCGATTCTCACGACTCACTCCTCCTTGATCTGAATCCATTTCAGCGTCGTATTCCGAACAGGCCTATTTCGGGCTTGCCTCCGCCGCCGGACCACGAGGCCACGTCAACGGAGGCTATCACTTAGCACAGGTAACTCAAGGATAGGGAACCGTCAGCCAGCACAACTAGCTTGTCGCTTCAGCCGGGCTTCCGCGCTGTGACCTTAGATAGCGACAGGATTATCGCGCCGTCGCGGTCTTAGCGCTCGATCATCTTCAGGCCGATGGCCTTGCGTGTCTTCTCGCTCTCGGTATTGGGCTCCACGAACTCCAGTGCCCGAGCCGTGCAGGCCGTGACACAAGCCGGCTTCAGCCCCTGATCGAGTCTGTCGCGGCAGAAGTCGCACTTGATGGCCCGGCCGGAGGTCTCGTCCCACTGCGGAATCTTCCAGGGACAAGCTACAATGCAGGCCTTACAGCCGACGCACAGTTCCGCATTGACATAGACGATGCCGTCTTTATCGCGTCTGGTCATGGCCCCGGTTGGACAAGCAGCCACGCACCAGGGCTGCTCACAGTGGAAGCAAGGCATGAACAGATTGAGAATCTTGGGATTGTCGCCTTCCTTAACCGGATTGGTGGAAACCAGAATGCCCAGTTTGGCGCCCTTGGGCACACGATTCTTGGCCTTGCAGTGAACTTCGCAGGCCTTACAGGATATGCACCGGGCCTGATTTGTGCGGATATAGTACTTGCTCATGACAAACTCTCCTGCACTATGCCAGGGATAGAACCCCTTTGTTTCAAAAAAAACTGAGATCAAAGCAACAATTACTTGATCCCAACGAATACGTCAAAGCCATTGAAGAAAATTACTTTTTTCACATTGAAGCCGTTATAGTCCTTGTGCAAAATAAAGACTCTGAGACTGCTATTTACAATCCTGCAAGGGGCTGAAATAGAATGAAAAGAGTAGCATTTTTGGATTGCGGATTGGCCTGAATCATTACCTCGTCTGGTTCGGAGTGGATTCATGATAATCTCTGCAGGGATCCACCAACGAAAAACGCGGGCTCAGGGTACCAACCCCAAGCCCGCGTATTAGCGGCTTAATGGGATGGACCCTTCTAAGGCATTAACTGCTGTCCAGCGGCGGCGGCCAGATTGAACATGGGGCTGGGCAGCACGCCCAAAGCAAGTACCACGGCTGCCAGCACCAGGCCGAAAGCATTGGCCCAGGCTGTGGGTCTTGCTAACTGCGCGACGCCGCCCTTTGATTCGCTGGGTTCGTCTGATTCGGCCGTATAGGCGTAGCGCACGAGGTTCAGGTAGTAGAAGATGGATATGGCCGTGTTCACGGCGGCGACCACCACCAGCCAATCAAAGCCCCTGCCCCAGGCCGCCGAAAGCAGGAACAGCTTGCCGGTGAAGCCGGCCGTTGGCGGCAGGCCTACCAGGGCGAAAGCGGCCACGGCCAGCACGAAGGCCAGTATGGGCGCGCGGCGATGCATGCCGGCCAAGTCGTCAAGTACAAGATTGCGGCCGCTCGGCGAGGTCCGGCAGACGACCCAAAAGATAGTAAGGTTCATTACGAGGTAGACAAGGGCATAGAAGGAGGCCGCGGCGAAACCTTCGCTGGTGCCGGCAACCAGGCCCAGCATGATGTATCCGGCATGGGCCACGCTGGAGAAGCCGAGCAGTCGCTTGATGTCCTTCTGAGCCAGGGCCATGAGGTTGCCCAGAGTCATGGACAGCGCTCCGAACACAGCCAGCACCATGGCCACTTCCGGGCCGGGTCCGAGCAGCGAAGCCAGACGCACGAGCACCACCACCGCGCCGAGTTTGGGCAGCGTGGCGATATAGGCCGCGGTCTCGTTGCTCGCGCCGTCATACACGTCCGGGGCCCAGAAGTGGAATGGGAACAGGGCCAACTTATAAAAGAAGCCCACGGCGAAGAGCACCAGGCCCAGAGCCGCCAGGGGAGCGCCGGCAAAGCCGAAATCGCGACCGACCAAGGCCGGCAGGTAGGTGGTTTGGTGCGCTGCCATGATGTAGGCCAGGCCGAACAGCGCCAAGGCCGTGGCCACCGCGCCGAACATGACGTACTTGATGCCCGCCTCGACCGCCTCGGGCTTTTCCGCGCGCAGTGGGACGATGGCATAAAGGCAGAAGGAGGATATTTCCAGCGAGATGACGATGGTGATGAGTTCTACGCTGGAGGCAAGCAGCATGAGGCCGAAAGCGCTCAGGGCCAGGAACAGGTAGTAGTCCGAGCGCTTGTCCTGTGCCAGTTCGGGCGTGCCGCCAAATGATGCGTTGTGCGTGGCGATGGCCAGGCCCACGGAAATCAGTAGTTTGAAGAACTGTGACAGGGCGTCGATCTGGTATGCACCGTAAAACATGAGCCCGGACAGACCCAGTGTGGCGGCGGAAGCCACGGCTGACGCCACGGCCGCGTAGGCCAGCCAGCCGCCGTAGAGGAATCCCCCGCCGGTCCTTGGCTCAGCCGTTTTCCGGGTCGTCAGGGTTTGCACGAACAGGGCCAGCAAGGCCAAGCCGAGCACCAGTTCGGGGGCGAGGAGATCGAGTCTCAGGTTCACCGTGCGTTCTCCTTAGTTCTCGGAATCGCGACGTGCTGCGTCGTGCAGGCCTAATCGGCTAGCGGTGCGCCTGTCGCGCCGGCCTTGTCAATTTCAACGACGGCCAACTCCATGGGCAGCGGGCGGTCGATTTCTTCAACCTGGGCCACAACCGCTTGGCTTTTGGCCTGGAAATCGGCCAGCAGCCGCTCGATGGCAGGGTCTATCGTGCGCAGGACCATGCCCGGCGCAACTCCTAGCCAGATGGTCAGCACGGCCAGCGGCGCGAGATAGACCCATTCGCGGGAGTTCATGTCGCGCCAGCTCTTGCCTGCGGGCGAAGCCGGGCCACCCCAGGCCATGCGCAGGGACAGGCGCAGCATGTAGGCCGCGGCGAGCATGGCGCCAGGCACCACCAGCGCGCCCACCAGCCAGCTGTGCTGGAACGCGCCCGTCATGACCGCTGCCTCGCCCACAAAGCTGTTCAGGCCGGGGAAGCCGAAGCTGGAAAGGGCGAACAACCCCCAGAAGCCCATGTAGGCCGGCAGGAATTTGCCCAGCCCCTGGTTGGCCGTGATCTCGCGGCTATGGCTGCGTTCGTAGATGAGTCCGATCATCATGAACAGCGCGCCGGTGACGATGCCGTGGTTGAGCATAACCAGCAGCGTGCCTTCCACGCCGCGCTGGTTGAACAGGAAGATGCCCAGCATGGCGAAGCCCATGTGGCCCACGGACGAGTAGGCGATAAGCTTTTTGATGTCGCTCTGGCCCAGGGCCACGAAGCCGCCGTAGATGATGGAGGCGATGGCGAAGGCGATCATGACCGGCGCGAAGTAGGCGCTGGCCGCGGGAGTCAGCGGCAGACAGAAGCGCAGGAAGCCGTAGGTGCCCATCTTGAGCAGCACCGAGGCCAGGATGACCGAGCCGGCCGAGGGCGCCTGCACGTGGGCCGCGGGCAACCAGGTGTGGAAGGGGAACATGGGCACCTTGATGGCGAAGGCCAGGGCCATGGCCAGGAAGGCCCAGAACTGGAAACGGAAGGAGTAGCTGCGCTCCATGAGTTCCGGAATGCTGAAGGTTCCGCCAGCGCGGAAGAAGGCAACCATGGCCACCAGCAGCAGCGTTGAGCCGGCCAGGGTGTACAGGAAGAACTTGATGGAAGCGTAGCGCCGCTCCGGACCGCCCCAGACCGCGATGAGCAGGTACATGGGGACGAGCATGGCCTCCCAGAAGACATAGAACAGCACGAAGTCCAGGGCGCAGAACACGCCTATGCAGGCTGCGGTCATGAGCAGCAGGCAGATGTGGAATTCCTTGATGCGCTTGCCGATGTAGGTCCAGGAGCAGAGCACGCACAGCGGCAGGATACCTACCGTGAGCATGACCATGAGCAGGCTGATGCCGTCCACGCCCAGGTAGTAGGACAGGCCCCACTGCGGCACCCAGGCCATTTGCTCCACGAACTGGAAGCCCTGGGCCGGATCGAATCCGAAAAGCGGCAGGGCCAACAGCACCTCGGCCACGGAGGCGGCCAGGGTGATAACCCGCACCAGCTCATCGCTGCGCACGAAGGCCAGCACAAGGCACATGAGCAGCGGGAAGAATATCAAGCTAGAAAGGATCGGGTAGCCAGCATCGATCATTGCCGTCTCGCTCCTCGTGTTTGCGCGCCTAGCGCAGAATCCAGACCAGGATCATGGCCGCGACGCCGACGGCCACAGCGCCGGCCAGGTAATCCTGCAGACGGCCGGTCTGCATGCGCGCGGACACAAAGCCCAGCGCGCGCGTGGTGTAGGCAGCGCCGTCCACCACCGTGTCGATGCCCTTGCGGTCAAATATCGATGCGCCCTTGGCGCCGCCCATGAGACCGCGCAGGCCCAGAACCCGCCACGCCTCGCTCCACAGGGAGTCGAAGAAGGCCATGGGCCGACTGACCAGCGCGACGAAGCCCCGGCCGATGAGCATATACAGGAACTCAAAGTCTACGTTGCGCTGCGCGTGCGGCTTAAGCACCTTGCGCATGAGCATGAAGCCCAGGCCCGTGAAGCCGAGCAGAAGCAGGGTCTGCAACACGTGCCAAGGTGTCCAGGGCACGTAATCAACGGGCTGGAAGGGCAGGAAGACATAGAGCATCTGCGGGAACAGGCCCTGCAGGATACACATGGCCGAGGCCAGGCCCATGGCCAGGTACATATTGCCCGGAATGGGCTTCAGCACCCTGGTCGTATCCTCGGGCTTGCCGCCCCAGAAGGCGAAGTATGGCAGCTTGAGGCCCACGGACAGGAACGTACCAACGGCCGCGACCTCGAGCAGGATGCCCAGAATGACATGATGATCCTCGAAGGCTCCGGCAATGGTCATGGTCTTGGACACGAAGCCGTTGAAGATGGGCATGCCCGAGATGGACAGGCCCGCAACCATGTAGGCCAGCATGACCAGCGGCAGCCGCCCGGCCAGGCCGCCGAGCTTCTCCAGGCTGGCCGTTCCCGCGGAGTGCAGGATCGCGCCCACGCTCATGAACAGCAGACCCTTGTACAGGATGTGGGCGTAGGCGTGGGCCGTTGCGCCGTTCATGGTCAGGGCCGTGCCGATGCCGATGCCGGCCACCATGTAACCCACCTGCGACATGATGTGGTAGGACAGGATGCGCCGCGCGTTGTTCTCCATGGAAGCGTACAAGACGCCGTACAGCGCCATGGCCGTGCCCATGTAGGCCAGGAAATCCCAGCCGGCGAAGCCGCGCGCCAGCACGTACACCGCGGTCTTGGTGGTGAAGGCGCTCATGAACACCGCGCCGGTGATGGTCGCCTCGGGGTAGGCGTCGGGCAGCCAGGCGTGCAGGGCCACGAAGGCCGCGTTGACGCCGAAGCCGAACATGATCAGCCAGTCGTAGTAGCGCGCGCCCTCGAAGCCCACGTGCTCGAAATCGAAATGGCCAAGGGCCTTGTAGCGCAGGAGCACGCCGCCGAGCAGCAGCAAGCCGCCCAGGGTGTGCACCAGGAAGTAGCGCAGGCCCGCGCCGGGAGCGCGTCCGTTGTCGCGCGCGTTGAGCCAGATGAGCATGGTCGAGGCGATGCTCATGATTTCCCAGAAGATGAACAGGCTCAGGTAGTCGCCGGAGAACACGCAGCCGAAGGCTCCGCCCACGTAAAAACAGGCGGCCATGTGCAGTCGCTTGTCCCGCACGTGGAAGGCGTAGATGAAGCCGATTAGGGCCTGGATGGCGAATACGTTGGCGAAGATGAGCGACAACCGGTCCAGGCGGCCCAGTTGGAGCTTCAGGCCAAGGTATTCGAACCCGCCGTAATTGCCGGGCTCGTAGGTGAACACGGCCACGATGGCCAACACCGCCGGCAAGGGCAACAGCCAGCGCCACCAGCTTCTGTCGTCTCCTGGCTTGCTGAACCCCGGAATTTTGCTCGGCCGCCGGCCGGGCAGGAACGGCAGCACAAGCGCCAAGGCGAAGAAGCCGATGGCCGGATGGAGGAAGAAGCTACTGATCTCGGTCATAGATGTCCTCGGAAAAGCCGATAAGCGGGGCGACGATGCCCTTCATGAGCACGGCCATGGCCACGGCCAGCACCAGGCCGAAGACCGCCCAGAAGCCCGGCAGGGCCTCGGCGTCCACGTGCGGGTGATGCGGACGGAGAATGATATTCAACGCTACCAGCAGGGCCAGCGTGACGAAGAACAGCCACTTGAACAGACCGGATTTGCGACGCAGGCCGCTGACAAATGCTCCAAGCGTGTCGCGCATGCATGCCTCCTCAGAACTTGCCGAAGACCTGGATGAAGCTCAGGAACGTCCCTGGGAACAGACCCAGCAGCACCGATATGATGCCGGTGGCGAAGAGCGGCACGACCATGCTCATGGGCGCTTCACCGATTGTCGATAGATCGACGCCGTCCACGGGCTTCTTGAAGAAGGCCCGGTAGACGATGGGGCCGAAGTAGCCCGCGTTGAGAATGGTGCTGCCGAGCAGGGCCACGAGGATGGCCGTCTGGCCGGCCTGCATGCTCCCGGTGATGAGATACCATTTGGTCACGAAGCCGCACACTGGCGGCATGCCGATCATGGACAGGGAGGCCAGGGCAAAGGCGCCGAAGGTCCAGGGCATGCGCCGCCCGAAGCCGTTCATACGGTCGATCTTCTTCTCGTGGGTGGCCACGTAGATGGCTCCGGCGGCGAAGAAGAGCGTGATCTTGGAGAAGGCGTGGTGCGCGATGTGCGCCACGCCGCCCGTGACGGCCAGCGGCGTGAGCAGCGACACGCCCAGGATGATGTAGGACAGCTGGCTGACCGTTGAGTAGGCCAGCCGCGCCTTGAGGTCGTTTTTGGTCAGAGCGATGATCGAAGCTGCCACAATGGTGAAGGCCGCCAGGTAGGCCGTCGGCAGCCCCAGGTTCAGTGTCTCCATGGTCTCCAGGCCGAAACCCGAAAGGATGATGCGGCTTATGGAGAACACGCCAGCCTTGACCACGGCCACGGCGTGCAGCAAGGCCGAGACGGGCGTGGGCGCGACCATGGCCGAGGGCAGCCAGTTGTGCAGCGGCATGATAGCCGCTTTGGCCAGGCCGAACAGGAACAGGAAGTAGGTCACGCTCACGGCTATGGGGTGCTCCTGCACCGGGAAGGGCATGCCCGTGATTATGTCGCCGAGCTGGAAGTCCAGGGTGCCGCACAGCACATAGGTCATGACCATGGCCGTGAGCAGGAAGAGCTTGGACGTGCCCATGAGGTAGACCAGGTACTTGCGCGCGCCCGTATAGGCTTCTTCGTCCTGGTGATGGGCAACCAGCGGGTATGTGAAGACCGTGATGACCTCGTAGAAGAGGTACAGGGTGAACACGTTGGCCGAGAAGGCCACGCCCACGGCCCCGAAGATGGCCACGGCGAAGCAGAAGTAGTAGCGCGTCTGGGCGTGTTCCTTGAGGGAGCGCATGTAGCCGATGTTGTAGCTCGTGGCCAGGAACCACAGGAATGTGGCCACGATGGCGAAAATGCAGGACAGGCCGTCCACAGCGAAGGCGATCTTGATGCCCGGCAGGATCTCCGAGAGAGTGTAAGTCCAGATGTGCCCATCCAGGACCTTCGGCACCATGCTCAGCGTGGCCAGCAAGGCCGCGACCGCGGCTACGAAGGACACGGCCTCGCGCTTGTTCTCGTCATGGCGCAGGAGCCAGACGAACAGCGGCGAGATCATGGTGATGATGATGGGCGTGAGTACCCGCATGCTTTCAATGGTCATGTCCCGCCCCTATCCTTTCAGAAGTGAGATCTTATCGCTTGCCGCGCTTCCGAAGCGCTTGGCCACCACATAGATGATGGCCAGCACCAGCGTGGCCTCGGCAGCCGCCAAGCCCATGACCAGCAGTGCGATCAGCTGGCCCAGCACGTCACTGGCAGGCGTGAGTTGGGCGGCTGAAACGATAGCCAGCCCCGCGCCATTGAGCATGAGTTCCACGCTGATGAGCATGCCGACCAGACTGCGGCGCCAGATGACGCCGTACAGGCCGATGACCAGCATCATCAGAGCCACGAGCTGGTAGAGGAGCAGCGTCTGCCCTCCGGCCGGCGCGTTTTGGGCGAAGAACAGCAGGTTCATTTAGGACCCCCTCTTCCTGAAGGCCAGGATAACCGCGCCGGACATGGCTACGAAGAGCACCACGGAGATAAGTTCGAAGGCCAGGATGTAAGGCTCCATGAGTCCCTGGCCCAACGCCTCCATGGGAGCCTGCACCGGCGTGACATCGCTGAGCACTGGATGCTTGAGCCAGACCCAGCCCAAGGCCGCGCCGGGAAGCATCGCCGTCAGCAGCGCCAGGAGATACTTGCGCGACGGGTTGGGCTGGCTCTCCTCGCCGCCCGTGGGCGTGCGCGTGAGCATGATGGCGAAAAACACGAGCACCGCCACGGCGCCCACATAGACCAGCACCTGCATGAGCGCCACGAAGGGCGCATTGAGCAGCATGTACATGCCTGCTACGCCGAACATGGTCAGGATCAAGCCGAGCAGGGCCCGCACCATGTTGTGCGACAGGGCCGCGGCCAGAGAGCCGCCGGCGATGACGAGCACGTAGAATACGAATGCTGCCTTGGCCAAGAATTCCATACGCCCCTCCCTATGCTGCCTGTCCGCGCTTGCCCTTGGTCACGGCATCGGCTTGGGTTAGCGGGCCCTTGGCCAGCCTGTATTTCTCCGGGTCCACGCGTTCCAGGGTGTCCTCGCAGGCCGGGCTGTTGACCTGCGAAGCCGCTACGCCCAGCACTGCGGCCTGCAGGCGCAGTCGTGCCATGAGGTCGTATTCGAACTCCTGTCGGCTGAAGCCCGCGGCATAGACGTCGGTGGAAAAACGCAGCGACGAGACCGGGCAGTTCTGCACGCACATTCCGCACAGGCTGCACGTATTGAAGTTCAGCTCGAAGGAGCCCGGAGTCTTGATCACCTTGGCTTTGGGCGGCTCGGCCTTTTCGGGCGGCACGAGCGGGCCTTCGGCATGGTCGGGCAGCTTCTTGGCCGGCTCAGGGGGAGGGGCCTTGGCCTTGGTGATGGAGATGCACTGGGACGGACAGACCGTAGCGCACAGCATGCAGGTGATGCAGCGGGGCGTAGCCGGGTCCTTGGGCTGCCCAACCAGCTCGATGTGGCCCCGGAAGGTGGACAGGTTGTCCACGCTCTGACGCGGGTAATGCACCGTGACCTGGGGCTGGAAAAAGTTCTTCGTGGTCACCCTGAGCCCTACGATAAGGCTCCACATGGAGGCGACTTTCTTGGCTATGTCGTACACGACGCTCATTGGCTCTCCTTGGCTCCCGAGGCTAGAATACCTTTACCAGCACAGCCGTAAGGAAAAGGTTCGCGAGGGTGATGGGAATGAGCCACTTCCAGTTGAAGTTCAAGAGCTGGTCGAAGCGCACCCGGGGGAAGGTCCAGCGGCACCACATGATGAGCGCCATGAGCGCGTACATCTTGGCCAGCAACCACCACGGGCCGGGCAGAAACGGCCCCTTCCAGCCGCCAAGGAACAGAATGCTGGCCACGCCGCAGACCACGAGCATGTTGGCGTACTCGGCCAGCATGAACAGGCCGAAGCCCATGCCTGAATACTCGGTATGGAAGCCTGCGGTCAGCTCGCTCTCGCCTTCGGGCAGGTCGAAGGGCGCGCGGTTGGTCTCGGCCAGGCCGCAGATGAAGTAAATAACGAAAGCAACTGGCTGCACCAGCACGTTCCACTGCCAGGGCCAGTTGCCCTGCAGCTCGACGATGCGGTTGAGGTCCAGGCTGCCGGTCATGAAGCTGATGGCCAGCACGGACAGCAAGAGCGGGATCTCGTAGGCCACGGACTGGGCCACGGCTCTGGCCGCGCCGAGCACGCCGTACTTGTTGTTGGAGGCCCAGCCGCCAACCATCACGGCCACGACGTTGATCCCGGCGAAGGCCAGGATGAGCACCAGACCCAGGTTGGTTTCCAGGACGAAGATCCCTTCCCCCCAGGATATGGGCAGGAACAGCACGAACACTGGCAGGAAGGCCAGCAGGGGAGCCAGCCAGAACAGGAGCTTGTCCGCTCCGGCCGGGGTTACGAGCTGCTTGCCGACCATTTTGGCCGCGTCGGCCAGAGTCTGCAGCAGGCCGTGGGGGCCGACCTCGAAAGGTCCTGGCCGGCGCTGGATGTGTCCGGCGACCTTACGCTCCAGCCAGACGAGCACCACGCCGTTGCCGCCCACGAAAGCGGCCAGTAAGACCAGGCCGAGCACCAGGCGGATGAGCTCGATGGATACTTCTCCCAGCATCGGGATGTGCATGCTCGCCCTCCTAACGGTCGAGTTCCGGGATGACCAAGTCCAGGCTGCCCAGTGTGGCTACCGCATCGGCCAGCAGCGTGCCCTGGGCCGCCTCGGCGAAACAGCTCAGGTTGCAGAAGCATGGCGAGCGCAGCTTGACCCGGTAGGGATTGCGACCTTTGCCGTCCGAGACGATCCAGAAGCCGACCTTGCCTCGCGCGCTCTCCACGGCGAAGTAGACCTCGCCGCGAGGCGCGGTCCATTTGGCCTTGGGCGCCTTGGGGTGGATGTAGTCGCCAGCGGGCATCATCTTCATGGCTTGCTCGATGATGCGCAGGGATTGCTCGATCTCGTCCATGCGCACGAGGTAGCGGCCCATGCAGTCGGTCTGCGGATATGTCGGGATCTCGAAGTCCAGACGGTCATAGACACCGTATGGCTCGGCCCTGCGTATGTCGTAGGCTTTGCCCGAGCCGCGCAGGCAGGGACCGGTCACACCATAGCGTTGGCACAGGTCCAGGCTGAACTCGCCCACGTTTTCCAGACGGTTGCGCAGGATGACGTTGTCCGTGACCAGATCCTTGTACATGGGCAGCCGTCCGCGCATGTGAGGCACGAAATCGCGGATCATGCCGAGCGTGGTATCGTCCAGGTCGGCGGAAAGGCCGCCGAAGCGGAAGTAGCAGTAGGTCAGACGCGATCCCGTGGGGCGCTGCAGGATGTCATTGAGGTTCTCGATATCCATGAACGCGTACATGATGGGCGTGACGGCGCCCAGATCCAGCAGGTACGCGCCCCACCAGAGCAGGTGCGACTTGATGCGGTTGAGTTCCGTGACAATGACGCGGATGAACTCGGCGCGTTCCGGCACCTCAAGGCCGGCCAGCT
The DNA here is from genome assembly GCF_000422545.1 of Desulfocurvibacter africanus subsp. africanus DSM 2603. Lineage (NCBI taxonomy): Bacteria > Pseudomonadati > Thermodesulfobacteriota > Desulfovibrionia > Desulfovibrionales > Desulfovibrionaceae > Desulfocurvibacter > Desulfocurvibacter africanus. Next base: position 92,350 of record NZ_AULZ01000008.1, on the reverse strand, counting down.
TCTCCACCGCGCCCACGTAGCCCCAGTTCCAGGCCAGGGGGTGCAGATAGTCCACCCGCCCGAGGTTGGGGTAGTACTGGGCCCAGGTCTTCACCTCGCCCATCTTCTCGTGCATGCGGTGCACGTAGCCCAGCACAGGCTCGGCGCGCAGCACGTACTCGCCGTCCAGCTCCACTATGATGCGCAGAACGCCGTGGGTGGAGGGATGCTGCGGCCCCAAGTTGAGGATAAGCGTATCCTCGGTCGGTCCGGGCGAAAAACGCTGTGTATAGAAGTCACCAGACAGATGTTCGGTCATGTCGCTATCCACCTTCAACCTTGACTGATCGAGCTTTCGTCCTACTCTATCCTAGACGCCCGCGCTCTTGCCCGCCTTGGCCGGTTTGTCCGGCTTGCCTGGGCTCGTGTCCGGCGAACCTGGCTCTTGCGGCGCTGGCCGGATGTCACCCTTGAGGAATTCGGGCCGACAATCGACGATGTCGTAGTCGGGGAACAGGTGGTATATGGACACGCGATCCGCCGGCTCTTTAAGCAGCGGGTGGATGTTCGAGTCCTCGGGCAGAAGAAGTGGCTTGAGGTCGGGATGGCCGGTGAACACGATGCCGTACATGTCGAAGGTTTCGCGCTCGTGCCAGTCCGCGGCAGGAAAAACCGAGGCGACGGACGGCGCTTCCGGCTTGTCGTGCGGGATCGCGATCCTGAGCGTGAGACGCCCCGGCTGGTCCCAGCGATCCAGGTGATAGACGATTTCGAAGCCTTCGAGCGTGTCCAGGCCGCAAACGTCCTCAAGGAAATAGCCGTCTTTCAAGGCTTCGCGCATGGCCGGCAGGAGTTGCTCGCTGCTTAGATAGATGCTCGCGACGCTGCCAGTGGTCGCATGGTCCCTGGGCTTGCGGCAGGCGTTTCCGGCACTCAGAAGGCACTGTTGGCCAATCATTTGTGCTCTCCTTCGGGCTGGTCGGGCTGCTCGGGCCACCAGCGGCGGCCCGTGATCTTCTCCTGGAGTTTGAACAAGCCCTCCAAGAAGGCTTCAGGGCGTGGCGGGCAACCGGGCACGTAAACGTCCACCGGGATGAGCTTGTCGATACCCTCGACGATGCCGTACTGACCCTTGAATAAGAAAGGGCCGCCCGAGATGGCGCAGTTGCCTATGGCAATGACGTACTTGGGCGCGGGCATCTGCTCATAGAGCCGTACAACGGCCTGGGCCATCTTGTTGGAGACGGTGCCGGCTACGAGCATGAGGTCGCTCTGGCGCGGGGACGGGCGGAAGACCTCGGCTCCGAAGCGGGAGGCGTCGAAGCGAGGCATAGTCATGGCCATCATTTCGATGGCGCAGCAGGCCAAGCCGAAGGTCATGGGCCACAAAGACATGGCCCTGCAAACGTCCAGGAACTGTTTCGCCAGGGGCAGTTGAACGAGAGGCGGCTCGATGTCCGCGATTGCGGGCCTCAGCGCACGCGTTTCGGCCATGTGAAGACTCCTTTTCGCCAGAAGTAGAGTACGCCCAGGGCCAGCACGGCCAGGAATATGAAGACCTTGATAACGGGCATCAATCCCTCGGCGTGCGGGTAGTAGGCCGCCACCGGGAACAAATAGAGCACGTCGACATCGAAGGCCAGGAACAGCAGGGCGTAAACGTAATAATTGATGCCGAAGCGCATCCAGGAGGCGCCATGCGGGACCATGCCGCACTCGTAAGGGAGCGCGATGTCGCCGCCACGGGCCTTGGGCGCAAGCAACAATGATCCGAGGAGAGGTCCGCCGGCGAAGGCTAGCCCGGCGATGAAGAAAACGATGATCGCTGCATGCAGCCAGGTGAATACCATCGTTCGACCTCCTCGGACTATCTGGTGTAGGGAGCTCGGACTTCAAGTAGCCCGATGTTTTTTAAGTTGTACGTAACCACCATAGGTCGTTGCCAATGTCAAGATTAAAACCATACGTTCGTTTTGGGACAAACTATAAAAAATAAACTAGCACTTGCCCATTCCTTCACAAAAGGAACTTTCGCTTGCCATAAGACTCAAGGATTGTTAGCGGCTTAGAATCGAGAACCCGATTAGATACAAGGGAGACCCCTTACGTCATCCGGAGGACTTTAGATGGCCCCAAAAAAAGTGTATAGCGTGTGCGGCATGTGCACTGTTCGTTGCCTTATCCAGGCGGATGTAGAGAACGACGAGTGCCTTTTCCTTCAGGGTAACCCCAAGAATCTCAAGGGTGCTTTGTGTGCACGCGGCGGCGCCGGCTATGCACTCAGTCAAGATACGGAGCGCCCGCAATATCCGCTTATCCGCGAGGGAGAGCGCGGCGAGGGCAAGTGGCGCAGGGTCAGCTGGGACGAGGCGCTGGATTACGTAGCGGACAAGCTCAAGGCCCTCAAGGCCGAGCACGGCCCCGAGACGCTGCTCTGGTCCGACCGCGGCGGTCCGTTCCCGGACCTGCACCAAGCCTTCGTCAAGGGCTTCGGCTCGCCCAACTACTGTAACCATGACGTGTCCTGCGCGCGCAACGTCCAGCACGCAGCCAAATCCGTCACGGGCATGGGCCGCAAGGAGTTCTCCTACGACCTCAAGAACGCCAAGCACATCGTGCTGCAAACGCGCAACATCTTCGAGGCCATCAACGTCAGCGAGGTCAACAATACCCTCGACGCGCTGGAAAGCGGCTGCAAGCTGACGGTCATCGACGTGCGCGGTACGATTACTGCCAGCAAGGCCGATAACTTCTTCATGATCCGTCCTGGCGCGGACTACGCCTTCAACCTGGCCGTCATCAACGTGCTGCTGGAGCGCGGGCTGTACGACAAGGAATTCGCCGCCACGCAGATCAACGGCCTGGAGCAGCTCAAGGCCTTCGTGCGGCCCTACACCCCCGAGTGGGCCGAGGCAGAGACGGGTATTCCGGCCAGCCGCATTGTGCACTTCGTCAAGGAGCTGGCCGAGGCCGCTCCGAGCGTCATCTGGCACCCGGGCTGGATGGCCGCGCGCTACAAGGATTCCTTCTGGGTCTGCCGCACGGCCTACATCATCAATGCCCTGCTCGGCTCCATCGGCTCCAAGGGCGGCCTGCCCTTGACCATGAAAGCCGCCGACGCGGGCCGCAAGGGCCTCAAGAGCCTGGCCGGCCAGTTCGAGAAACCAGCGGCCAAGCGCGCCGACGGCGCGGGCTGGAAGTACAAGCACATCGATCCGGGTCCCGGCATGATAGACAAGGCCTACAACGCCATCGAGAGTGGTGATCCGTATCCCGTGCGGGCCTACCTCTGCTTCCGCCACGACCCGCTCATGGCCCTGCCGGACCCCGAGGCCATCAAGAAGAAGTGGGAAAAGCTCGACCTGCTCGTGTCCGTGACCTTCTCCTGGTCCGAGACGGCCTGGCATTCGGACGTGGTGTTGCCCCTGTCGCCCTACCTGGAGCGCGAGTCCATCATCGCGCACAAGGGCGGGCTCAAGCCCATGTTCTTCGTGCGCAAGCGGGCCATCTCGCCGCGTTACGAAACCAAGGCCGATTGGGAGATCCTGTGCGGCCTGGCCAAGCGGCTGGGCATCGACAAGCTGGCTTTCGATTCCATCGAGGACATCTGGAACTACCAGTTGCAGGACACGGGCGTGAAGATCGAGGACTTCGACGAGTGCGGCTTCGTGGAGTTGAGCGCCAAGCCCATCTACAAGCCCCGCTCCGAGATCAAGTTCAAGACTCCTTCGGGCAAGATCGAGATCATCAACCCGGTCTGGGAGGAGATGGGCTTCAGTTCGCTCAAGCCCTACGAGAGCCCGGAGCGCCCGCCCGAGGGCAGGTTCCGCATCGTGTTCGCGCGCGTGGGCGTGCATACGCAGGGTCACACCGTGAACAACCCGCTGCTCAACGAGCAGATGCCCGAGAACACCGTCTGGCTGAACACCAAGGTCGCTAAAACCCTGGGCATCGCCGACGGCGATCTGGTGGAGGTGTCCAACAACGGCTACTCGGCCAAGATCAAGGCCACGGTGACGGACCTGATCCATCCCGAGGCGGCCTTCATGGTCCACGGCTTCGGTCACAAGCTGCGCCCCGAGTCCCGCGCCGGCGAGCGCGGAGCGGCCGACCAGCGGCTCATGCCCGGCGGCCTGGACAAGGACTGTCTGGCCGGCGGCTCCCTGGCCCTGCAGGAGCACTTCATCAGCGTGAAGAAAGCCTGATCTCGCCCCGCCCTGTGGCGAGTTGGCAAGGCCTGGCCGGTTAAACCGGCCAGGCCTTTTTGTTTCTGACAGGCAAAGGCTGTTTGAACGAGAGCTGGGCAGGGTTAGGTTATCCCGAATAGACGAGGAAGCACAAAGGCTGATGGCCCGGCAAAGCTGTCGGGCCATCAGTCAAAAAAATTCGCAGGTCCAGGAGGCCGTCGCCTCCTGGCGGGGTGCAGGGGCGGAGCCCCGCTATTTCTTGGGCTGGAGCATGACCGCCGTGCCGTAACAGCTATAGAAACGGTCGCCCTCGGGATGGAAGGCCACGTTTTCGCGGTAGCCGAGGACCGCTTCCGCGCCGGCGTCCATGGCGCGGGCGATGAGGCCGTAGAAGGCCGTATCGAAGTTGTAGCCGCGGGCCACCACCAGGCCGAAGACGAGCTTCACGTCCCGTCCGTCTATGGAGTCGGTGGTCACGATCTTGAACTTGCCGCTCAGATAGGCGTCGCGCGCCTGATCATTTTGCAGGTCTCGGCTTTCATCTTCCCCGGCGTTTTTAAACTTTTTGCTGCCGCCGAATATCATCACGCCTCCCCGCTTGCGTTCTCCAGTTTCCGGGCGGAACTTTGACGCCCGGCGCTCTACTTCGGCCTATATGTGCATTAAGCAGGCCAATATAGGATCAGGACCCTCTGAAACCGTCGGTGTACTTGATTCAGGGGAGTATGGGAACCACGGGGATTTGCCTTCTCCTGAAAAAGAGAAGCGAAAGATCGAACCGTCCGATTCCACAAGCCTGTTGCATTTCATCGCAACCTGCCGCTTATGGAACTTGGCGGCCTCCGGCTCCGCCGCTCTTGGCGCGGGCCTTGTTGCGGGCGATGATTGCCTGCACCAGGTCCGGGCGCGAATCCTTGCTTTCGGGCGAGCTCGGGGGCTGTTCGCGGTGCGTCACCGTGGAAGGAGCGGGGGAAGAACACCCGGGCCGTTCAACCACATGTTTTCGCAGAGAGGCCAATTCGGCGCGGATGAGCCGCAGCTCGGCGAGCACGGCCTTGTTCACTTCCACCAGCTCGGCCAACAGCGGATCGGCGGAAGCGAATCCGCTTGGACCGACCGATCCCTGGGCCGTCTCATGCGGGTCCATGCAGGCTCCTAGGTCCGGGAAGCAAGGATGGTTCCTCGCAACTCCTCGCTTACAGGCGGACGTGGCGAATTGCGCTGGCTGAATGTCTCCGCGTAGTTCAGGCGATTCTTGGCCAGCTCGACTTCACGCCGTATGGCAGCCCAATTGATGCTTTGGACCTGCCGGACGCTCGCGTTCGAAGAATCTCGCATAACGTCACCTCCACTTGCATGCTAACGCGCACTCTGGCATTTAACAAGCTGAGGCCTCTCGGCTTTACTCGATGCGCGCCCGGCGGTAAGGACCGGATGCAGCCGGTATCATCAACTCTGGCCAATTTCGGCCAGTCCCGGCCAAATCCAGCCAGCAAGACCAGCGCAGGAGAACGCCATGCAGATATCCATTCACGCCCTGCTGGGGGGCGCGCACCATGCCAGGGGGCTGACCGTGGTCATTGACGTGTTCCGGGCTTTTTCCACGGCCTGCTACGCCATCAACGCCGGGGCGGCGCGCATCATCCCCGTAGCCGAACTGGAGCAGGCCTATGCGCTCAAGCGCGAGCACCCCGACTGGCTGCTCATGGGCGAGCGCGATGGCATCAAGCAGCCGGGCTTCGATTTCGGCAATTCGCCCACGGAGGTCGAGGCCGTGGACCTTTCGGGCCGCACGGTGGTGCACACCACGAGCGCGGGGACTCAGGGCCTGGTCGCCGCCATGTCCGCGCCCGAGGTCAGCGAGGTGCTGACCGGCAGCTTCGTCAACCTAGGCGCCACGGTCGAATACATCAGGTCCCGCGAGCCCGAGGCGGTCACGTTCGTGGCCATGGGCACGGCGGGCCGGGAGCGCAGCGGCGAGGACGACCTGTGCGCCATGTACATGAAGAACGAGCTGCAGGGCGTGCCCAATCGGTTCGAGGTCATCAAGGGCTACCTGGCGACCATCGAATCGGCCCGCAAGTTCTTCGACTCCAAGGCCGACTACGCGCCGGAGCGCGACTTCGAGCTGTGCACAGCTCTGGACCGTTTTGATTTCGCGCTAACCGCCAGGCGCGACGAGGATGGACTTCTAACATTGCGCGCGGCAAAACCCGCGCCCGCCTGAACATGCTACTGAAAAACACCCTAGCCTTCCTGGCCGCGGCCTGCCTGCTGCTGTCCGCGGCCCCCACCTTGGCCACCACCAAGATCCAGACTCCCCCCGAAGCCATTGCCTTGCCCTTCGAGCCAGGCGAACGCCTGCACTTCGCGCTCAAGTGGGAGCGCATCACGGTGGCGGACGCGGTCTTGGCCGTGGAGAACTTCGTTGACCTGGAGGGCCGCCCGGCGCTGCACATTTCCATGACCGCCCAGACCCGGCCATTTTTCGACTTCTTCTACAAGGTGCGCGACCGCATTGATTCCTATGTTGCCCCGGACGCGCGCAGTTCGCTCCTGCTGTCCAAAAAACAGCGTGAGGGCGGCTACCGCCGCAGCTATACCGTGCGTTTCGACCAGCAGGACGGCAAGGCCTTTTACGAGAGCTCCAGCGGCAACAAGCGGGTCACGGAGATCATGCCGGGCCGCACCCTGGACGAACTGGCCGTGTACTACTTCTTCCGGCTTATCCCGGAACTGGAGGCGGGCCAGACCCTGACCAGCCCGGTCACGGACGGCAAGAAGTTCGTCGTGGGCGAGGCAAAGGTCATCCAGCGCGAAACGGTAACCGTGGAGGCCGGCACCTTCGATACATTTCTCGTGGAGCCGGACCTCAAGCACCTGGGCGGCGTGTTCAAGCAGAGCGACGACGCGGTGCTGCAGATATGGGTCACGGACGACGAGCACCGCATACCGGTCAAGATTCGCGGCAAGGTCGTGGTGGGGCACTTCAATGCCGAGCTGACCAGGACCGAGGGGCTGAAGACCTCATCCTAGCTGCTACTTCGGCAGTTCCAGGCCGAAAAACTTGGCGGCCGTTTGTCCCATGTGCCGCCAGGCGTCCTCCACGGTCAAGCCCTTGAGCTGCGCGATGCGCGCGGCGGTGAATACTGCCAGAGCGGGCTCGTTGCGCTTGCCGCGCCAGGGTTCGGGCGTCAGATAGGGGCAGTCGGTTTCCACCACCAGCCGGTCCATGTCCACGGCGGCCACGGCGCGAGCCAACTCCACGTTCTTGGGATAGGTCACCGGACCGGGGATGGACAGCAGCCAGCCGCGCGCGAGCAGTTCGCGGGCCATGGCCTCGTCGCCGCCGAAGCAGTGCCAAAGCAGAGGGCGGTCCTTGAAGCCCATGTCGTCGAGCACGGCCAGCGTCTCGGCAAAAGCGTCCCGGCTGTGCACCACCACGCGCAGGTCCCGTTCGCGGGCCAGGGCGAGCTGCGCGCGAAAAATCCTTTGCTGCGTTTCCGGCGGCACGTCCTTCCAATAGAAATCCAGGCCGATCTCACCGATGGCCTTGATCCGCGCATCCGAAGCAAAGGCCGCGCCCATGGCCTCTAGTGCCGCATCCGAGCATTTGTCCGCATCGGTGGGGTGCACGCCGAGCAGGAAAAAGACCTCGGGGTGGCCCTCAAACAGTGCTTTATTGGCCTGATATGCCTCTGGACCCAGGAATACCTGGCCCATGGCCACGATGCCCGAGGCAGCCGCGCGGTCCAGGACCTGCGGCAGATCGTCGCGAAACTCCCTGCTGTCCAGATGGGCGTGAGTTTCCACGCCCACGCGCGGCAGGTGCAGGCTTTCGGGCGGAGTGCGCTCCGGGGATTTCTTGGACATGACTGCTCCTGATTATACCGGGGTGGACGCCTTTCGCCCCAAGCCCGCGCAGCCCATGGGCTGATCAATAATGGCCTTCACGCAATGGCAATGCCCGCTCAGCTCCTCGGGCCCAAGGGCTTGCGGGCGATTGGCTTTGTTTCGTTATCTTGGGTCCGCCGTAGACCCAAATTCACTTCATGGATTTAGTGCAGTTGCATTTGACCTGGGAGAGGGCGCTGCCTGCCAGGGCGGCTCGTTTCTCTCTCGGGCTCTCTCCCGCCAGGGAAATGATTTCCCTGGACACCTCATTTCACTTGCAAGGTGCTCAAGAAAAGGAATCTAAACTAGGCCGCTGCTTTGTTCATTAATTATACCAGAAAACTCTCCACGCCCCAAGTTGACTGGAGCCGGCCTCATAAGAGCCAGGATGCACCTGCCGAGGTTGGAAATCGCTGGCGTAATCTGAGGCGATGTGGCTTATGAAAGCGCTTCTACAGTGCCTTCAGGCCAATCTATTTCTGTATTTATTCCTGGTTTCTCTTTCACTGCTTCACGCAGGCTGGCCGAGCGTAGCCCACAATGCTGCGACCGCCTCGCGTTGACGATCCAGGGAATAGGCCTGCGTGGTGCGCTGGCCGGACTCCAGAGCCGCCTGCAGGCGCGGATCATCCGCAAGCCACCAGTGCGCGGCCGTCTCCAGGGCCATGGCCGCTGCCAGCACGTCGCCGTCGGCGCACCACAAGCCGTTGCCGCTCCAGTCAACCTCGCGCAGGGGGAACCAGGGCGTATACGCGCCGGGGACGTCGGCCGCCTGGCGCATGTAGTCGAAGCCGCCGAAGCCGGCGAAGCCCACGGGCAGACAGCCGCAGGCCATGGCCTCCAGTGGCGGCAGGCCAAGCCCTTCGGGAAAACCGGTTGCCAGGAAAAGATGCGCCGAGCGCAAGGCCTCGGCCACGCCGCACGCGTCCAGGCCGGCGATGGGCAGCCACTCCACATTCAGGCGTCCCGCTGTGCGCGCGCTGAAAACCTCGCGCACGCGATCGAGCACGGCCTTGTTCTTGCGCGGCATGCAGGCGATGCGCAGCGCGCCCGACGGCTTGGCCGTGGATGGGTGAAATGCGGTCAGGTCGATACCCGGCCGCAGCACCGGGCAGTCCAGGCCCAGGGTCTGGCCGATGTACCAGGCCACGGGTTGCGACACGGCCAGCATGCGTACGGACAGCTTGCGCCAATCCACCCCGGCCGGCAGGGAGGAAAACAGGTAAGCCTGGTTCTGGCAGTAAACTAGACAGCGCGCTCCGGCCGAAAGGCCAGGCAGCAGAGCGTTGGCCCAGCCCTCGGGCGTAAGCCATATGTCATCCGGCTTGAGGTTCAGCTCCTGCCAGGCCAGCAGCGGAACATTTTCCGCCAAGCCTTGAGGCCGCCAGCCTCGCTCGCGCAGCACGAGCCGAACCGGAAAGCCCTCGGCGTGCAGGTGCGCGGCCAGGGCGCAGAGCACTGCCACGCCACCCGTGGCCTGCTTGACCGGAGGTATGAAGATGAAGGTGCGCATGGCGTTCACGGGTCCGTTCGTGTCGCGGTTCTTGGCAGCGGATTGCGCTTGCGGGCCAGGAACGTCTCCCGGCGGGCCCTGGGCTTGTCGCGGCGCTCCAGCGATGCCGTGTGCATGTAGTACAGGCCAAGACACTCAGGGATGAGTTTGAAGCGTTCGCCGCCGGCAGCCAGCCGCAGCCAGAAGTCGTAATCGCCGGCCGAGGTGAAGTCTCGGTCGAACCAGCCGTAGCGCTCGTGGAGGCTTTTCCGCCACATGGGCTGGGGTCCGAGGTAGCAGTAGGCCGAGAGCGTGCGCGCATCGAACGCGGGCCAATCCGTGCGGCCGACGGCGTGCGGCTCCTGCCACGAGGCATTCTCGGTCATGGTGATGATGGCGTTGGCGTAGACCAGGGCCAATTCCGGATCGGCGTCCAGTTCGCGGGCCATGCGCTCCAGGGCCTCGGGCGCGTGGCGGTCGTCGGCGTTGGCGCTGGTCACGTAACGGCCGCGCGCCGCGCGGATGCCGCGGTTCCAGGCGCCGTAGATCGTCTCGGTCCGCTCCGTGCGCATGTAGACGATGGTGTCTGGCCAGCGCTCGCGGTAGGCGGCCACGATCTCCCCCTCGTTCTCGGGCGAGCTCGAGTCCACGACGATGATCTCCAGGTTCGGCATGAGGCTCTGGGCCAGCAGATCGTCCAGGCAGCCGCGCAAGAAGCGCTCGCACTTGTAGGCCGATACGATGGCCGAGACGATGACTGGCTGGTCGTGCATGCTTTCCGGGTCGGGCGGTTGGCGATTGGGGCCGGGTGGCCGGTGTAGGCTGTTTAGCGCATCCGCAGGGAAAAAAAAAGGAGCCCGCAGGCGGGCTCCTTAATATGAACGAACCAATGGAACCAATTATCCGATCGCATGGGCTGCGAAAGGTGCTTCTCTCGCGGAGAAATGCCCTGGGCTATCCGGCCTGAATCTCGATGCGTTTGGGCTGCATTTTTTCCGCCTTGGGCAGGTGCAGCTCCAGCACGCCGTTCTTCATATTGGCCTTGATGTTCTCGCGGTTCACGGTGTCGGACAAGGTGAAGGTGCGCGTGTACTCGCCGCTGGTGAATTCCAGGGCCAGGGTTTCGCCCTTGGCCTGGGTCGGGTGCACGGCCTTGCCCGAAACCTTGAGCTCGTTGTCCTTGAGGTCGATGATCAGGTCTTCCCTGCGCACGCCGGGCAGGTCCATGAAGATGTGGAAGCCGTCCTCGCGCTCTATTATATCCGTGGCCGGGCGCACGAGGGGATAGCGCTTTTCTTGCTGCTGGACCTGCTGCTCGCTTTTCTTCACGTCGTTGGGCATGTCCGCCTCCTTACCCTACGTCGATGCTGATCTTCTTGGGTTGTGCTTCCTCGGCCTTGGGCAGGGTGATCTCCAGGATGCCACTGGCAAGTCTGGCCTTGATGGCTTCGCGGTTCACCGGGATGCCCAGGGTAATGACGCGCTGAAAGGCGCCCACGGGCCTTTCCTGGCGGAAGTACTTGCCTTGCTCGCCCTTGCGCTCGCCCTTGATGACCAAGCTCTTGTCCGTGAGGGACAGCTCAAGCTCCTCCATAGCCACGCCGGGAATTTCGGCGCTTACGTAGAGGTTCCGGTCGTCCTCGGTGATGTTCAGGGGTGGGTAGGCCAGGCGGCGCTCGCTCAGTGCGTAGGGCCGGGTGAACTCCTCAAGGAGCCGATCGAACTGTCGCGGGAAATCGTAGAGTGTACTGAAATCGATGACCATGAGTATTCTCCTCCTGAAGGCGAAGAGGTTGATCTTGCACTCTTCACAATAAAAGCGGAGGAGTAATAGTCAAGTATCTTCCTAGACTATGTGCATCATCCCGGCCAGGGGCCGTGGCTGCGGCCCGTCAGGTCCAACAAGTCAATCTGGCCGGTCAGATCGCCAGCTCGATCAGGGTGAACTAGACTCAGGTCATCAAGACTCACGCGGCTCGCGCGCGGGGCGGCGCTCTTCCCATGTGGTCAGGGGAATGGCCTCTTCCACGAGCATAATGGGGATCTCGTCGCGGATGGGGTAGGCCACGCCGCACTTTTCGCAGATCAGGCCGTCCTCCTCGGGCGTCAGCCGAAGGTCGCCCTTGCATTTGGGGCAGGCCAATATATCCAGCAAGTCTTTGTTCAGCGTCATGCTCGACTCCTTTGTACGGCGTTTGGCCGGGTTGGCATTCTAAACGGCTTCGGCCGGTCGTGCAATGCGCGGGCGCTCGACTGGGCTGCTCCCGCTCCAGTGGGCCAGTGGCAAGGAGACGGAACATTGACGCCCGTCCGGCATTGGCCTAGCAAATCTGTCTCGGCTTCGGTTTTTCCGGCCTCTACCGCCAACACTTCCAGAAGGAACGCATGCCCGGCATCGATCTGCATATTCATTCCACGGCCTCAGACGGCACACTGACCCCGACGGAGATAGTAGTGGCGGCCAAAGCCGCAGGCCTGGAGGCCCTGGCCCTCACGGACCACGATACCGTGCAGGGACTTGGCGATTTCATGGAGGCCGGCCGCGATAATGGCCTGGAGGTCATCCCCGGAGTGGAACTCTCGGTGCGGTCCGACCTCGGGACCATGGACATCCTCGGCTATTGGGTGCCGACGGGCCAAAGCGGCCTGACCGAAGCGCTTGAATACCTGAATCTACAGCGCGCCGAGCGCAATCGCGAGATCGCCGCGCGCCTGCAACGGCAAGGCCTGGACGTATCCTACGAGGAGATCGCGGCCAAGGCCGCAGGCGGCACCATCGGCCGGCCGCACATCGCCCAGGTTCTGCAGGAGAAAGGCTACGTGAAGACCCTGCAGGACGCCTTCGAAAAATATCTGGCTTCGGGCGGCAAGGCCTACGTGCCCAAGGTCGTGCTGTCGCCCGACAAGGCAGTGGCCATGCTCAAGGCCGAGGGCGCCACGGTCTGCCTGGCGCATCCCAGACTGTACAAGAAGGTGAACCTGGCCACGCTGGAAGGCTTTCTCGCGCGCATGAAACCCCTGGGCCTGGATGGACTGGAGGCCCGCTACCCCGAGCACTCGCCCGAGGACACCCGTAATTACGAGAACCTGGCCGCCCGCCTGGGCCTGGTGGTCAGCGGAGGGTCGGATTTCCATGGGCTCAACAAGCCGCACCTGCGCTTGGGCAAGGGCCGGGGCGACCTGTACGTGCCCTATTCCGTGCTGGAAGGCTTGAAGGCCCTGCGCCGCTCCCAAGGATTGCCGGCATAGCATGCGGAAATCACTCAAATTCGCGCTGCCCGAACTACTGGCTCCGGCCGGCAACCTGGAAAAGCTCGCCGCGGCTCTGACCTATGGCGCCGACGCCGTGTACCTGGGCGGGCCGGGGCTCAACCTGCGCGCCGCGAACGCGCACATGAGCTGGGAACAGATCGCGGCGGCCGTGGCCCAGGCCCACGCCACGGGCGCGCGGGTCTACTATTGCCTGAACGCGCTGCCCATGCCCGGCGATTTGCCGCATTTGGCGGAGCATCTGGAGCGGTTGGCGGACATGCCGGCCGGCGGGGTGGACGGGATTATCGCCGCCGACCCCGGCGTCATGGCCATGTCCAGGCGGCGGCTGCCCCACGTTCCCCTGCATGTGAGCACCCAGGCCAGCACCATGAACCCGGCCGCGGCCATGGCTTGGCACGACATGGGCGCAAGTCGCGTGAACCTGGCCCGCGAGCTGGAGTTGGGCGACATGCGCTCCCTGATGCGCACCCTGCGCAAGGAGTGCCCGGAACTGGAAACCGAGGTTTTCGTGCACGGGGCCATGTGTCTGGCCATCTCGGGCCGCTGCCTGCTCAGCGCTTGGCTCACGGGCCGCTCGGGCAACCAGGGCACCTGCTGCCATCCTTGCCGCTTCGAGTACAAGCCCGCGCCCGGCGCTTCACTGCGCCTGGAGGTCGAGGAGAAACTGCGGCCCGGCGAGACGACCTGGGAGATCGAGGAGCAGCAAGACTTCTCCATGATGTTCGCGCCCGAGGACCTGTGCCTGATCAAGTATGTGCCTGCTTTAGTTAGGCTGGGCGTGGCCGCGCTCAAGATCGAAGGCCGCATGAAGAGCCCGCTCTATGTGGCGCAGGTCGTGGACGTGTATCGTACGGCCCTGGATGATTTCGGCGAGGGCCGCTTCCGGCCCGGACTCTATCTGACCGAGTTGGCCCTTGCCTCCACCCGGCCCATGGGCTCGGGTTTGTTCTTGCCCGGCGCGCGCAAGGCGGGCCGCAGGGCGCGCTATTTCGATGGCGTGCCCGCCCTGTGCAGCAATGTCCTGGCCAAGGTGCAGGAGCGTCTGGGCCCGGACTCCTGGCGCATCGGCTGCCGTGGGCGCTGGACGTCCGGCCGGCGCGTGCAGGCCATGCTGCCAGGCCTGCGCAGGCCCGAGCTGCCTGCTTATGCATTGGAAAGCGAAGATGGCGGCCGACTGGACGTGCTCAACCCTGGCCTGACGGCCGTGCTGCGTTGCGAGTCGGACCTGCTCCGGCCGGGCATCTTCCTGCGCGCCGCGCCGGAATAGACTGCTAGGCAACCGAGAGAGGGCGCTGCCCTCTCTCGGGCTCTCTCCCGCCAGAGGAATAATTCCTCTGGACCCCTAATTTTCAAGGAATTTCGCAAATGAACTTCGCGGGTCCAGGGGCGCGTCCGCCCCTGGTGGGTCGGGCCTGGGGAGGGCAAAGCCCTTCCCAGTTCTCATGTAAGACGAGCTACTTGATCCGGCTCTCCAGCCGATCGATGAAGCGCTCCAGGTCGTTCGGGTCGCCCTCGCGGTAGTCGTCGGGATAGAGCAGGGCGTACATGTAGAAGATGCTGTTCAGGGACTTGGCGCTACCGGCACGGGCGGCGAAGCCTTCCACCTCGTGGGCTAGGCGATCTGCAAGAGGTTCGGGCAGATCGGCCAGGTGCGGCTCAACCAGGTCGGGCAAACCCAGAAGAATATCGACCTTTTCGGCGTAGAGCTGGCGGTAGCGGGCTTCGTCGCCGCCGTCGATGGCTGTGCGGGCCTCGGATTCGACCTGGCGGATGCGCTCGGCGGCCTGGCGCAGGTCGTCGAGAAGTTGCCGGCTCATAAGGAAGCCTCCTTGGGTTCGGGACGCAGGGGCAGGGCGATGCGGAATGTCGTGCCCTTGTCCGGAGCGCTGTCGAAGCTGACCGTTCCTCCCAGATAGCCTTCACCCAGCAGCTTGAGGCTGTAGGTTCCGAGGCCTCGGCCTTCTCCCTTGGTGCTGAAGGAGTGCTGGAACAGCTGCGTGGCAATATCCGGGGGCAGGGGCTCGGGATCATGAACCCAGAAAATCGGCCCAGCAAACTGCCCATCCATGCACAGATGGCAGCCCAGGGTCACGGTTTGGCCTGGCTCGGAGGCCTCCAGGGCGTTGAGGATCATGTTGCCCAGCACGCGCTTGAGCAGCACGGGATCGCTCTCGAAGGTCACCTCGGCGGCGGAATCGTCGACGGCCAGCGTCTTGCCCCTGGCCGCGTTGCGCAGGCTGTAGCTTTCCCGAAGCCAAGCCAAAATCTCGCGCGAGGATATACGGGCGGAACGCACCACCAGTTCGCCGCGTTCGGCCGCAGCCAGGTCGCGCTGGGAGGTGATCTCCTCCGAGAGATGCTCAACGGCGGTGCACAGCAGCGTCAGGTCCTCGGGGGCGATGGTTCCGCCGTCATCGACAATGAGCCCCACGAGGTTTTGGATGCCCGAGAGGGTGTTGGCCACGTCGTGGAAGAAGATGCGTTCGAGCATGCGGGCCCTGTTCTCCCGGCTGACATCCCGGAAGGAGAGCATGGAATATGGTTGGCCTTTGATGCGCAGCGGGCTCGTCCAGATCATGAGGTCCAGGGTGCGGTGCAGGCCGCCCTGGCGCGTGGTGAGGCGGCATTCGCGCACGCCGCCCAGCCCTTTTTGGCAAGCTGTAAGTGCCTGGTGGGCTCCGCATAGCTGGCAGGCGTCGCTTGAGCCGCAGGGAATGTCGCTTTCGCCGAGACGTGCGCAGTCGAAAGCCTCGCCCGCGAGCATGCCGCGCACGTCTTCGGGATTCATGATATCGAGGAAACGGAGCGCGCTCGCGTTGGTGTGAACGATGCGGCGCTCGGAATCCAGGATGAGCACCATGAACGGCATGGCGTCGAGCAGGCTGGAGGCCACATCATCAAAGGGGCTGGCCGGACTTGCCGCGCCGCTTCGCAGTGTTTTGCGGGCCATGGCGCCTGCCGAGCTTTTTTTGGTGCGATCCATGCATTCCTCTTTGGAATCATGGATAATGGGGCAAGATGCCGTCCTGGTCAAGACTGGGGCTGGGCGTCGGCCAGGAGAACAGAATGATATGCACGAGCTGTGGGCTGGAAAACAGCGATGACCAGCGCTTCTGCAACCGGTGCGGCAGGAAGCTTCAATCCTCCTTCACCATTCCTGACATGGACGGCGAGGAGGAAGGGCCGGCGGTCACGCGGCTTCGGCTGGAAATGTTGGGGCTGAGCAGGCTGGCGATCGGGAAGTTCCTGGAGGCCTGGGCCTACGCCTTGGCTTTGCTGGCCGTAACCCTGTGGTGCGGCCGCAATGAATTGTACTGGCCCTTGTACGTCATCGTTCCGGTACTGGGCCTCATGCTCTGGCGGCGCAGATTCTGAAGGTATTTTTGACGGCGATCGGTGGCGGACGGACCTAGCGCTGTTCGTCGCAGACTCGCAAAGCCTTGCTTCCCCCGCAGGCTTCGGTGGACACCGTGGCCTTCAGGCAGCGTTTTTCCTGATCCTGCTCGTAGGGCACGGTGATCCGCTTGCTTCCCCAGGCTTCGCTGGAGATGCTGATGCGTCTGTCATCGGTTTGGCAGTAGAACTGCGCATTCGACGCCCCATAAAATCCACTGAAGACCAGGACGCGTTCCTTGGTGCGCGCCTTTACGCCCTGCCTTGATTTGAGGGGGGTGGGCTCCTGCTCGCGCACGAAGTTGTAGTTGCCTTCGGGCTTGCAAGTCGCGGCGGCCAGCGCTTGGCGGCACAGCTCTTCCATGTGCTGAGCCGAATCGAAGAGATTGATGTCGAACAGAAATGGATCGGTCCCCTGCAGTGTCTGGCTTGGGGCGAAGGGATCGCCCTCCAGGCGCGGCAAGGGTTCCTGAGCCTGCCCCTGACAAGGTGCAAAACACAAGGCCGCCACTGTGAAAAGGCACGCGAGGCGGGCCACGAGGTTTACGGAGTGCTGCATTGTCGGCTCATTTTAGGTCAAGGAAGATTTGGAAACCCCTGGGGGAGTCTGTCTCACATTGTTCCTTGCAGCCGGCGCACTGGAAGCTGCCTTCCTTATGCAACCAGACAGCCTTGCGCGGAGTCTTGCAATGGAAATCCTCGTATACGGCTGCATCAACCGTGCCGAGAAAAAGCCTGTAACCCGCGTCCTTGAGTTGCTCCCTGAAGCGCATGGCCGTGCCGACTCGCTGATCAGTCGGCGTCGAAGCTGACTTCCACGGTAAAGTCGCCGTGCTCGGTCGTGAATGGAACAGCCATAATGGGACCGCCGCTGATATGGGAGATGGTGTGGTTGTTGCCCATGATCACCGAGGGCGTAGCGGCCTGGAATACGTAGCCCATCTCCGACAGTCCGCGCCGGGCTTGGCCTGAGATCATGTTGGTTATCTCGCCCACGGCATCCTTGACGTCGTTCAGCACGTCCTGGATGTCGTCGCCGAGCATGTTTTTCACTATGGCCAGGGCGCACTTCTTGGAAAAGGTCACGGAAATGGTGCCGTTGTGCTCGCCGGTTATGCCGATAATGCCCGATACGTCACCGTGAGCCACGGCATCCTTCTTAACGTAGGGCTTGCCTGCCGTGGGAGTGATCATGGCCATGGTAGAAAGAACGTCCACTGTCGCCTTGATGAAAGGCTTCGCCAGATTAATGTCCACCTGGTGCGCTCCTTGCCTGCCAGTGCGGCGATTTGCTCAACCGCACCGTGGCTGTTCGTTGTCCTCGATATTGGTCTAGTACTTGAATTGGCGTTGCGATTAGCGTTCCAAGTATCATGAACCGCGCCGCAAGCCAACCGCTGGCAAAGCGGGACAGGCGGCAGTCCGGATCTTTACTTTGCCGGAGGCGTCATGATAGATAATCCTAAAGTCTAAAAGTCGATCACCTGTATCTTCCTAGAAAAATTGATTATGCAATCCCTTGAACTCAAGGAATTTCTTGCAAGACAGGCGGTTCTCTATGTCGAGGACGACGCCATCATCCAATTTTCCGTATCCACCCTGCTGGATAAGGTGATCGGCAGGCTATATACGGCCTCCGACGGCCAGGAGGGGTTGGACATTTTCCTTGAGAAACGGCCGGATATCGTGATCACCGACATACGCGTGCCGGGCATGACCGGCCTTGAGATGGTCGAAGCCATCCGCGAGCGCGACAAGGACGTGCCGATCATCGTCACCACGGCCTATAACGAAACGGATAATCTTCTTCGGGCCATCGAGCTCGGTATTGACAAATATGTGGTCAAGCCCATCGAGCGAGGCCAACTTCTTCAGTGCGTCGAACGTTGCGCCGAAGGATTGCGCCAGCGGCGACAGGTGGAGGAGGCTAATCGCTACAACCGATTTCTGCTCGATATCAATCCAAATTTCATGGTCACTTTCGAGTCCGGGCGCATCGAGTACGTCAACAAGACCTTCCTGGAGTTCATAGGCTTTGGCTCCATGGAGGAGCTTCTGCGCTCGGGACGGCAATTGCACGAATGGATGCTCAGCGTGGATGACGTCCAGGATCCCGAGGCGCTCGAGGGTTGGCAGGATCTCGTCATCCGCGGCCATGACCGGGATGTCCTGGTCACCTTCCGCAGCGGCGATTCGGACGTGGAGAGCCGGGCGTTCCTGGCTACGTCCAACCGTCTCCCGGATTCACCTAAGTACGTGCTCTGCTTCACGGACGTGACCCGCCTGGAGAGCGAGAAACGCGGACTCATCTACAAAGCCAGCACCGATCACCTGACCGGGGCCATGAACCGCATGAGTTTTCAGGAATTCCTGTCGGAAGAAATGAAGCGCGCGACTCGCTACGGTACGCCCCTGTCCGTGGCCATGTTCGACATCGATGATTTCAAGCGCATCAACGACGAGCTTGGGCACGACGCTGGCGACAGGGTGCTGGTGGGATTGGTGAAACTCGTGGAGGCCAATATCCGCGAGCTTGACCGGCTGGCCAGGTGGGGCGGAGAGGAGTTCATGCTGCTGGCGCCCGGGTGCGGTCCCGAAGAAATGGCCAAGCTGGGCGAGAAGCTGAGGGCGCTCATAGAGTCAGGGCAGCCGGGCGGAGTCGGACGGGTTACCTGCAGCTTTGGAGTGTCGGACTTCGCCCCGGGCGACACCGGAGCCGATCTTCTGCGGCGCGCCGATGAAGCCCTGTACTTGGCCAAGCGCAGGGGCAAGAACACCGTGACCACGCTTTAAAGCTGTTTGCGTTTGAACCGAGAAAGGACGTTGCCCTCTCTCGGACTCTCCCGGGAGCGGCATTCCCTGCACCCCCCATTGTTTCCATGTCATCCGCAATATGTTGTAGCCGGAAGGTCCGGCCCGAGCCGGCAGACCGTCACGGGGAGGTTGCTGGTGGATGGGCAAGGCCAAGAAAAATGGTGCGACGTGAGCGCAGCCCCCATGCTCTTCGAGGGCCGTTCGGCCCTGGTCTGCTCGGCCATGGACTTGACCGGCCGAGCTGATGCCCCCGCGTCCCGTGCGGACAAATCCCTCTCCAGATCCTAGAGCAGATTGCTTTTTAGACGCCCGCTCCGGCGTTGACGGCGCAAGTGAATTGCGCCTACGCCTACGCGGCGGCAAGCCATGCCGACGCATGGCTTGCAGAGCATTTTCAAAAGCAAAATGCTCTAATTGGGCGTTAGCCGGCTTTGGCTTCGCCGGTTGAGGACTCCTCGGCCTTCATGCCCGGAGCATAGACCCTGTTCCTGCCCTTGAGTTTGGCTTGATAGAGCGAGCGCGAGGCCTCGGCCAGCAGGTCGAGTGAAGTCGTTTCATTGCTTGGGATGAAGGAGGCCACGCCGACGCTGATGGTCAGCTTGCCGGCGAGCCGTGCGCCCTCGTGCAGGATGGCCTGATCGGCCACCCCTTGGCGCAGGGTCTCGGCTACGATGAGTGCGCCGAATTCGTTGGTATCCGGGAGCACTGCTGCGAATTGCTGCTCCGAAAGCCTGGTCGCGAAATCCGCCGGGCGGCGCAGAGAACTCTTGAGGGCCTCGAAAATGCGCTGCAAGGCCTCCTCGGCATGCTTGCGGCCGTACATGCCGATGTAGGATTCGAAATGGTCCACGTCGGCCAGGATGAGCGCAATCGGATCGCGTTTGCGCAGCGCGAGCACCCACTCCCGATCCAGCAGCTCCTCGAAGGAGCATTCGCCCACGGAGGCGCGCGGCGAGGTGCGCACGGAGGTGGTGGTGGACGGGGCCAGCCTGCGTTCGGAGAAGAGCATGCCGCCCTCGCGCGAGAGACGCGGCAGGGAGGCAGTGAACACGGACTGCCCGGATTCCATGGAGAAGGTCAAAAGCCCGCCCATGTTCTGCACCAGGCGATAGGCCAAAGCCAGTCCAAGGCTCTGGCCGCCTTGGTCGAAAGGCATGAAAAGCTTTTCCGGATCCTGGGAGCCCGCGCCGGCGGCGGCCTGGTAGCGGAACTGGACCTGCACGGCGCCGCCCGAGGAGAAGCTGCGGATAGTCAACACTTGGCCGCTCGGCATCTCGCGCAGACTGGTGAGCATGAGGTTGACGCAGACCTGGCTGAGCAGATCGGGATCGGCGAAGACCTGGGGCAGATCCTGCGCCAGGTCAAGCACACACCACACGCCTTGCTTCTGGAGATCCATGAAAAGCAGATGCACGCACTCGGTCAGCAGGGTGTTCATGGCGCAGGCCTGCTGCGTCACCCGCACCGGGCTGAGGTAGTTGCGGATGCGGTTCAAGAGCTTCTCCAGCCGTCTGGCCTCCATGAGGATGATCTCGGTCGTCTCGCCCGATTCGGGGTGCTTGCGGCCCAGGCGCGTGGCGAACCCGGCGATGGAGGTAAGCGGATTGCGCACTTCGTGGGCCACCTCCTCGGAGATGACTTGCAGCGTCTTGAGCTTCTCTTCCTGGATAAGGGCCTGCTCAAGGAGCACGCGGTCGGTGATGTCAAGGATGACGCCTTGCAGGAGAGGCCCCTCGTCCTCGGTCGCGGAGCAGGAGATGCTTTTGATGAGCGTGTGGATGGTCTGGCCCGAGCGGTGGATGAGCCTGCATTGGGACGTGAAGGGCGAACGGCAATCCATGGCGGCCGCGAGTTGGACCAGCATGCGCTCGCTGTCGTCCGGGTGCAGGCGGCTGGGTAGCCAGCGCGGCTCGATGACCGCCTCGAAGGGCTGATAGCCGAGTAGCTCCTGGCTGGCCTGGTTGACGAAGGCCAGGGACATGTCCGGCCGCAGGGAGAATACCAGCACGGGAATGTTCTGCACCAGGCGCACGTACTGCTTCTCGGCTTGCAGAACGCGGGCCCGCAGGCGCTTTTGCTCCTGATAGCGGTTCAGGGCCAAGGCCAGCTCGTGCCCGTCCACGGGTTTGCGCAGAATGTCGTGGGCGCCGCTACGCATGGCCTCCACGGCATCATCAAAGCTCGCCTGACACGACATGAGGATGGTGACGCAGTGGGGCAGCTTGTTTCGCAGCCGCCGAGCCAACTCTATGCCGCCCCGGCGCGAGGCGGTGATATCGATGAAGGCCAGGTCATAGTTCGCGCGTTTCATTGCCTCGTCGGCGGAATCGGGCGAGAGGCAATCCGGCGTCGCATAATTCAGAGTCGCCAACAGCCTGCTGACCAGCGAACAGGAGGCGTTATCCTCGTCGATGACCACCACGCGGTCCTGGGGCTGCTGGTCCATGCTCTTTTCTCCCGAGCCCTGTACGGGGCCGCAAAATTGCGGTCCTCCAGCCAATAGCCCCTGCTTAGCCCTTTCACCCGGCTTTGGAAAGGCCGCTATAGATTTACGTCAGGCCATTGACCACGTTGAGCGGCTTGCCGGCGAGAAAGGCGCGCACGTTGTCGGTGGTGACGACCATGAGCCGCCTGCGCGCCTCGCGTGAGGCCCAGGCCATGTGCGGGGTGATGATGCAGTTGCGCGCCATGAGCAGCGGGTTGTCTGGCCGGATGGGCTCGACCGAGACCACGTCCAGGCCAGCGCCGCGTATGGCTCCGGCATTGAGCGCGCCGGCCAGGTCGGCCTCGTTGACGAGCCCGCCGCGGGCCGTGTTGACGAGCATGGCTTCGGGCTTCATGCGCTCAAGCAGCGTTTTATTCACAAAGCCCGCGTTGTCCTTGGTCTGGGGGCAGTGCAGGGAAATCACGTCGGACACGGCGAACAGCTCGGGCAGATCGAGCCAAGCGAAGCCCGGATAGGGCAGCGGGTCACGACGGCTGCGAGAATTGGCCACCACGCGCATGCCGAAGGCATGGGCAAGATGCGCCACGGCGCGGCCGATGGAGCCGAGGCCCACGATACCCATGGTTCTGCCGGCCAGCTCCAGCACGGGACGTTTCCAGAAGCACCAGTCCGGGCCGCGCCACTCGCCGGCCTTGACCGCCGCGTCATGAACGCCCGCCTCGTTGGCCAGCTCCAGGATAAGCGCGAAGACATGCTGGGCCACGGAGGCCGTGCCGTAGCCCGGCACGTTGGAGACCGGAATCCCGCGCCTGGCGCAGGCCGCTACGTCCACCACGTCGTAGCCCGTGGCCAGCACCGAGACGAGCTTCAGCTTGGGCAACGCCTCGATGACTTCGGCAGGCAGGCGCGTCTTGTTGGTCAACAGGATATCCGCATCGCGGGCGCGCTCCACAACCTCGGACGGCGCGGTGCGGTCATGCACCGTCAGCTCGCTAAGGCCGGCCAACTCATCCCATGGATTGTCTCCGGGGTTCAGGGTCTTTCCATCCAGGACCACTATGTTCATTCGCGCCTCCATATTTTCGTATTGCACCTGTTTGACTTACTGTCGGTCCAGCGCCCTTGCAAGCCACTCTCGCCACGTATGGGCCATATCCAGCAATGACTCGCGCCGCTCATGCGAAATGTGCAGCCCAGGCAGGACAGGCCCGCCGCTTGCCGCCAATGGAGCCGCCACGGCTACGGCCAGCCGTTCCCGCCCATCGCCGACGAGCGCGAAAGCCGTGAAACTACGAATACCCGTGCCGTTGCGTCGCCCGGTCGTGGCGGCCCAGGAAACTTTCAGATCGCCAACCGCATCATGCCCGCGATCCACGAGCAGAAAGCCAGGTCCCACGGGAGCTGCCACCGGCAGAAAGCCGTCTTCGTTGCGTTGGCTCTCAAGGCTAAGGATTGCGCCTTGAAGACCATGGTATCTGTACGCGCAGGACATGGCCGGTCCTAGGCCGTGAAGCGAACGCTCCACCAGGACAAACCCTTTGGGTGGCTGAACTTCCTCGCCGGCCAAACTTGGCGCGTCGGTGCAATTGGCCTGGGCAAGAGTTGGGGAGGGCGTTGCCCTCCCCAAGCCCCTCCCATCAGGGGCGCGCGCGCCCCTGGACCCGCGATGTTCATTGCTGGAGAGCAAGGGTGTGTCGGAGTCATCGACTTTGTCGGCCACCCAGCCTTTGCTGGACATGCAGCGCAGATAGATGCGCCAGGCCGTGTCAGGAGGTGGCCGCTGCCTTAGCGCGGAGGCCTCGCGGGCCATGGCTTCGGCCGTGGCCCGGCAATCGGCCTGGTCCAGGTCCAGGGCCATGAAAGATGCGCCAGGCTGGGTCCACCTTGGCTCCTTGGGCGCGCAAGATAGGCATATCAACAAAGCCGCCAGACAGGCCGCGCCCAAAACTGCGCGGGTAAGGTTCGGACGGCTACGGCCGTTACGGTGCATTATGATTGCGTGTACAGCCCTTGGCGTGCTTCCCCCTTAATATTAGCGGAAATGCATTTAGGTTAGCTGGCCCTGCGCAGAGGGCCGGCCAAGCGGAACATCAAGCCGGGATAGTTCGGGAGGAGTCAAGAAAAAACCCGGCAGGGCCGGGTTTCAGGAAGTCGTCTAATAGCGGGGATGCCGCCTAGGTAGTCTGGGGACTGGCCTCGATGATTCCAAGCTTGCGCAGTTCAGCCAGGAGCATGTTTTCGTCGATGGGTTTGACCAGGAAGGAGGTGGCGCCGCCCAGGAAGAAAGCGTCGTGGGTCTCCTTGCTATTGTCGAGCACGGTGGTGATGATGATCTTGACCTGCTTGTCCTTGGCTAGGCCCATCTCTTTCTCGATGGCCCTTATCTCGCGCAGGGCCTTGTGGCCGTCGATTTCGGGCATGACCAGATCAAGGCAGATGAGGTCGTAGGGCTTGTTCTCGGACCAGGCCCGGCGAAAGGCGAAGATGGCTTCATCGCCGTTCACGGCGATGTCGCAGTATGCGTAGGGATGCAGAATTTCCTGCAGGTAGCTGCGGCAGTAGAAATCATCGTCCACGATCAAGGCGCGCAAGGCTTTGTCCTTCACGGTATCCTCCATGTCGTCCCATGGACGTGCAGGCACTATGTCCGGTTTGGCCGCGAAAATCAATGTCTTCACTTGCCGCAGATCGGTCGGATCGCCTTGGCCCAAGCCGTATGCCCATATCAGGCCGGAAGCGGTGAAACGCCGGACTTGGCGGCGGATTTGCCGCAGGGCTGGGAAGGGCATATCATTCCCGCGAAAATTGCCGGAGGGCAGCCGGGAGGCCGGGGTTGCCGGACCAATTTGTCAAAACTTTCAGGAAACTCCTGTCCGGTTCAACAAAACGCTGGCCATCCCAACAGCGAAAAATCATCAAACATCGCAAAGCAGCATGCAATAGTAAATTGATCGCGACGCAACCGTAACAGTCGAAGCGGCATATGCCTGGTCGAAGACCTGAATCATACGGCGAATAATAACCGTCTTGCAGGGGATTCCATGCCACAGGCACATCAGGAAAAGTTGTTGCGTCTCGACGTCCCGATCCGGGGAAGCATCAAGAAGCGGCTCTTCCATCTGGTCAGACCGCCTCTCAGCAGGCTGCTTTGCCTGTCCAAGCTGAACGACATCTATTCCGCCGTGGACAAGCGCGATCTGCCCACTTTCATGACCGATTCGCTCCGGCATATGGGCGTGCGCATAAACCTCTCCTTCGAGGATGCTTCGCTTATCCCGACCCAAGGGCCGGTGCTCGTAGTGGCCAACCATCCCTTCGGAGCCATCGAGGGCGTGGTGCTCGGCTCGGTATTGCGCTCCGCTCGGCCGGACGTGAAGCTCATGGCCAACTACATGCTGTCCGTGATTCCCGAGATGCGCGAGCTGCTCATCCAGGTGGACCCCTTCGGGGCCGGCGGCTCCCACAAAAGGAACATCGGCCCGCTCAAGGAGAGCCTGCGCTGGCTCAAGAGCGGCGGCATGCTCGGCGTGTTCCCGGCCGGCGAAGTCTCCTCGCTCAACGTGCGCAAGCGCAGCGTGGAGGACCCGCAGTGGAGCACTACAATCGCGCGCATGGCCCGCAAGGCAGGCGTGCCCGTGCTGCCCGTGTACTTCGATGGCTGCAACAGCCCGCTCTTCCAGATGCTCGGCCTCATCCACCCCCGTTTGCGCACGGCCATGCTCCCGCGCGAACTGCTCAACCGGCGGGAGGGCGTCATCGACGTGCGCATCGGCAGCCTCATTCAGCCTTCCAAGTTCGAGAGCTTCGATACGGACGAGCAGTTGGTGGATTTCCTGCGCCAGCGCACCTACATCCTCAAGCACCGCAAGCCGGAGGTCGCCCCGGCGGCCCGAATCGCGCGCAAGGCCGTGGTCGGCGAGCCCATCGCCCCGCCCGTGGCTCCGGCCCTCATCGAGGCCGAGATCGCCAGCCTGTCCAAAAAATCCATCCTTTGGGAGAACAACGAATATACCCTGTTCCTGGGCCGGCGAAGCGAGTTGCCCAACACGGTCCTCGAGTTGGGGCGGCTGCGCGAAGAGACCTTCCGCGAGGTGGGCGAGGGCACGGGCAAGGCCAGCGATCTGGACCAGTACGACGACTACTACTGGCACCTGTGCCTATGGCATCGTCAGGACCGCGAGATCGCCGGCTCCTACCGTCTGGGCCCCACGGACGAAATCCTGGCGCGTGTCGGGCCAAGCGGGCTCTACACCAACACGCTCTTCCGCTACAGGCGCGAGTTCCTGGAGCAGATCTCTCCTGCCCTGGAGCTGGGCCGCTCCTTCGTGCGCAAGAAGTACCAGAAGAGCTACCTTCCGCTGCTCACTTTGTGGAAGGGCATCGGCATCTTTCTGGGCCGCAACATGCAGTACCGCTACCTGTTCGGTCCGGTGAGCATCTCCAACAGCTACGCGCCGTTCTCCAAGGCCCTGATGGTGAAGTTCCTGAACACCCACGCCCGCGAGCGGGTGGGCGGCATGGTCAAGGCCAAGCTGCCGCCCAGGCTCGATGCCGGCCCCAACTGGCGCGAGCTGTGCCGGCTGTGCTGCAACATCGAGGATTTGGGCGACTTCATCAGCGAGATAGAAAAGGACCGCAAGGGCGTGCCCGTGCTCCTGCGTCAGTACCTGAAACTCGGCGGCAAGATTCTGGCCTTCAACGTGGACCCCGAGTTCGCCGGCGCCCTGGACGGGCTCATCCTGGTCGATCTGCTGCAGACCGATCCCAAAACCTTGGGCAAGCACATGGGTGTCGAGGCCGCCACGCAGTTCCTGGCCCTGCACAAGGGTCAGCGTACGGACAAGGCGAGCTGAAGCAGAGCGCATAAGAACCGGGGATGGCGTTGCCTCCTTCTGGCCTCAGAGGCAGTTCGCCCTGAGCCGGGCGATCACGCGAATTCATTGAGCAAGCGCAGGCGCGGTTTCCGCACGGAGGCCGCGCCTTTTACATTTGAGCGGGCGGGCTGCGCCACCCGGAAAATGTTTGCCCAGCCCATCACCCTGGAGTAGGCTGCCCTGATTTGCAGGCCGGCGGCCGCAGCTGCCTCTGTCTGCCAAACAAACAACCGTCCGGGGGCCGCCCCGGCGCAGCGGAGGAAACATATGGCGCAGGCGAAGAACGGCGATACCGTCAAGGTTCACTACACGGGCAAGCTTGAAGACGGCACGGTTTTCGATTCGTCCCTCGAACGCGACCCTCTGGAGTTCACCGTGGGCGGCGGCATGGTCATCCCCGGTTTCGAGGAAGCCATAGTCGGCATGAAGGAAGGCGAGAGCAAGGAAGTCACCATCCCCTCCGGCGAGGCCTACGGGGACTATAACGAGGAAATGCGCATCGAGATCCAGAAGGCGCAGATTCCGGAAGACATCCAGCCCGAGGTCGGCCAGATGCTGCAGTTGCGCGGCGAGGACGGCGGCGCGACCACCGTCACCGTGACGCACATCACCGACGATACCGTAACCCTGGACGCCAACCATCCCCTGGCCGGCAAGGATCTCATGTTCGACCTCAAGCTCGTGGAAATCTCCCAAGCCTGATGCCTTCGGGTGTTGGGCATGCTGCTGCTCCCCGGCCGGTCGCCGGCACGTCCGGCCGGGGGCTGATTTTGCGTGCGGCCGGAGCTTGCGCTACGGCTCTGACCGTAGTCCTGCTTTTGTCGTTTTTCCTGACGCTGAACGGGCCGGCATACGCGGCGCGCCCCGGCGTGCCCGCCGATGCCCTGGATGCAGCCATGGACTGGCTGGTGCTTCTGGATGCAGGCAAGTACGCCGAGAGCTGGACACAGGCCGGTAGGGACTTTCGTCAGGGTCTGGGCAAGGCGGAATGGGCGCGGCGCATGGCCGCAGCCCGGAGCGAGCTCGGCGCGAACACCAGCCGCAAGCCCCTCGATGCGCGCGAAACCGGCCCGACCGGCGCGGCAGGCGAGTGTCTGGTCATCCTCTTCGGCGCGGTCTACGATAAAGTTCCCTATACCACCGAAACCTTGACCCTGTGCCGCGAAAACGGGCGGTGGCGCGTGGCGGGCTACTTCATCCGTTGACGGCCTGCGCTTGATTCGGCGCGGACCGCATGCGCAAGGGTTTTGCCAGCCAGTGCGCCGCCCGGCCCGAACAGGCCAATCAGATCTATCAGTCCGCTCCGGTCGTCAGGCCGATCAGGCCTTCTCGTCTTCCTTTTTGATCTTCATGAGCAATGACGGAGCGTCGCCCTGCCTGTCCTGGCCCATATACATGGTCACGTGCGGGTAGGGGATCTCTATGCCCTCGGCGTCGAAGCGTTTCTTGAGCCGGCGGTTGAACTCGCGGCCCACAGCCCACTGACGGATGGGTTTGGTCTTGAGCCGCGCCTTGATGATCACGGCCGAGTCCGCGAATTTGTCCAGGCCCAGGATCTCGATGGGCTCCAGGATGTCCGTCCCAAGCTCCGGGTCGGCGCACAATTCCGCTGCAACTTCGCGTATGACCTCCATGACCTGGTCCACATCCTCGCGGTATCCCACGCCGATATCCATGGCGTAGTACGAGAAATCCTTGGTCATGTTCGTTACCGTATCGATCTGGCCGTTGCGCACGTAATGCACGCTTCCGGTCATGTCGCGCAGCACCACGGTGCGCAGTGTGACGCGCTCCACCAGGCCGCTCTTGCCCGCGATTTCCACTACGTCGCCCACGCGAATCTGGTCCTCCAGCAGGATGAAGAAGCCGCTGATGACGTCCTGCACGAGCTGCTGGGCGCCGAAGCCCACGGCCAAGCCCACGACGCCGGCCGCGGCCAGGACCGGGCCGATCTGCACGCCCAGTTCGCCCAGGATGCTCACCAGGCCCACGGCCATGATGGCAATGGTCAGGCCCACGCGCACCACCGAGGACAGCGTGTCGGCACGCTTCTTCATCTCGATGTCGTCCTTGTCCGCGAAGAGCGTGAACAGGCGCAAGGCCACGATGCGCGCGGCGCGCAATGCGACGTACATGATCGCCGCGACGAGCACGATGCGCAGACCGCTCGAAAGCAGCCATTCGCCTGCCGTGCTGAGGTGCGTGCCGAGTGTGTTTCCGAGCAGTGGCTCCGCTGCCATTGCCGTCCTCCCTTAATGTTTGCGCAGCCTTGTCGGACATGGCCGCATAATGATCTATGGCGTGCGCTCGCCGCCGTCGGCGGAGAACAAATCGTCGAGTGTTTCCCAGAGCGGTGAAAATCAAGCGCGCAAGGATGGCGCAGAACTAGCCGTCAGTGCGCGTTTCAGTCAAGTTGCGGAGATGGCGTGATCAACGCGAGTGCTTTTTACCGACCTCTTTCTGGCCTTGCAGCAGATTTTCCTCGCTGGAGGCGGCAAGCTCGTCTCTGATCTGTTTGTCGATGTGCTCCTCGCGGCTCACATCGGCCTTGCGGGCCTCGTCCTTGACGGGAGGCTTGCCGGACTGCCTGGCTGCGGGCTTGGTTGGGGGAGGCGTCACGGTTTCGGCTTCGGCTTGTTTCGGCCTGCGCACGAGGATGTCGCGCATGGGCATGGGCATGACCACGCCTTCCTCGTCCAGGGCTGCCTTGAGGATGCGCTTGGCCTCGCTACGCACCTTGAGGAAATCGTATCGGCGTTGGTCCACCCAGCCGTGGAAGCGCACGATGACGTTGTACTCGCCGAGGCTCTCCACGAACATGACCGGGGGCGGGTCCTCCATCACGCCCTTCATTGCCGCCAAGGCGGCGCAGCCCAGCTCCTGCACGCGCCGCAAATCCTCGCCGGTGCCAACGCCCACCTCGATGCCGAAGCGCCGCAGCGGGTTGCGCATGTAGTTGATAATGGTGCTCTTGAATACCTCGGCATTGGGGATGCGCACGTGGTTGCCGTCCAGGGTGATCAGGATCAGCTCGCGCGAGGTAAGGCGCAGCACGCTGCCCTCCAGGTCGCCCACGGCCACGTAGTCGCCGATCCCGAAGGGGCTGCGCAGGCCGAGCAGCATGCCGGACAGGTAGTTCTCGGCCACGTCGCGGAAGGCGAAGCCCAAGGCCAAGCCGAACAGGCCTGCCGCTCCGATCACCGCGCCCACCAGGGCCGTCAGGTCCAGGAGCTGTAAGGCCAGTAGCACTCCGACGATAATCACGAGCGTGGCCGTCAGGTTGCGCAGGATATTGCGCAGGAGCAAACCAGCGCCCATACGCTCCCAGAGCCAGTCCCAGCGTAACAGCAGACGGGACAGCACGGCAAACGCCAGCAGCACGGCCAGGGCCACGCCCAGAATGGGCAGGGAGGCCAGCAGGCTGTCCCAGAGCTCTCCCAGGCGGCGCAGGGCCGGGGCCAGCCGGCGTTCCAGCTCGGCCTGGGCCTGTACATCGTTGACCACATGGGCCACGCCCTCGAACCTGGAGGCCAGCTCCTCGGCCCTTTGAGCCGCGCTGGCCCGCTCTGCCGCTCCGGACAGGCGCACGACCCCGTCGGTGACATCGACCTGGATGCCCCGGAATGCCTCGATATGCGAAAAGGTCTGACGGATGCGCGTTTCCAGCCGGTCATCCGGCGCGGACTCCAGGGGGATGGGGCGGGCGGGTTCGGCGGCATCCCGTGGAGCCTGCACAGTGACCTGCCCCCAGGCCGTCGCCCCCCAGGTCAGCAGCGTAAGCAGCACGCACAAGGCCGCCGCATGACGCTGCAACCATCGCGGATAAGAGATGCGTCGGGAGCGGTCCGGCCGCTTAGGGGCGTCCGGGCTGCATCCGTCGGGTAAATAGTGTGCGAATCCCTTCCGTGATGGCCGCAAGGCCGGGAACGCCCGCCTCATGTGAATCATCCGTGGCAAGAATGGGGCTCCGTGTCGTTACCGCCAGGTTGGAAAACCCGGACAGGTTTTCCGGCAGCCAGACGGATACTGCGGGGGCTGGCATCATCGATGAGCTTTCCGGGTTGACGGAATTTTGTCAACTCGGATGGACGCGGCGGGATGGCGAAATCTGGAAACGGTGCGGACGGTCGGTCAGTTCAGGCTCGGAACAGTGGGCTGGTAAGCCAGGATAAGGCGCAAACGGGAGCGGCCCAGCCGCAGGATCGTATGGGTCAGTCGCATGGTTATCTCCACCTCCAGGCGGCCGATGGGGGAATGGGGGCTTAGAATGGAGAGTTGCGGGTGCTGCCTGCTCATGACGATTCCTCCTGCGCTGTATGCTCCGTTGCCGGTGCAGGCGGGAGTATACGTCCCTTGCTGGCGGGGTGGAAGTCCTATTTCCTTGCCTGTGTGGTGGCGGACAATCGATCGGTTATTCAATGGAAGGATGGGCGGATATACGTGGTGGCAATGGACGATGGGCGTTTAGCATATGTTTCACAAGGTCCCAAGGGTCTGTATGCACAGAGAAATTGCGTGAAACGCCTGCCGTGTCTTGTCAGGCCCGCATGAAACATGCAATTTTTCATGTACTCGGATACGGCGTGAAACATATTTGTGTTGAAATAGTCGTTAAGCCGGGATATGAAAACTCGCACAGGGAATTTGCCGCAAGTGATACTTGCATTCTGGGGAGGGATAACCATGAACCGCCATGCTGGTCTGCAGCGCAACGGCTTCATCGATGCAAATCGCATCCTGAACGCACGTGAGAAGACGTTCTTCAACCGCATCTTCAAGAGGGAAGTCTTCGCCCTGAAGCCGGGCCCAGTTGGTGCTGCACAGAAGATCCAGGCTGCACCAAAGTTCTTGAGGAAGTTTTAATCTACAGTGTCGAAGCCCTGCAAGGCTCCGCCTTCCGGCAGATTCCTGCCGGAACATATCGCACTACAGCCGTACGCTCGGAATAGTTCGTGAGCTGGTGATGCTCGCACCGTGAGCCGTTGCATGTCCAGCGGGCACGGCTTTGGCGTCCATTCGGGGACTGTCCATTCGGGCGGGGTCAGACCGCTACGTTGAAATCTAGTCTTCCTTGCCGATCTTCTCCAAGAGATAGCGTTCCAGCTCCCGACGGTCCTTGCGCAGCCTGACGAGCTCCTGTTCCAGCACGCTGAGCTTGGCGCGCAGGTCCTGGTCTTCCTCTCGCCTTGGCCCTGCCTCGATGGCCGCCTTGCGCTGGCGCATGAGCACGAGCAGGATCTTCTTGATCTTGCGGTTCTCGTCCTCCAAGGCCTGGCGGCAGGCACGCTCCTCGGCCAGCTCGCGCCGCACTTGGCCGAAGTCGTCGCGTAGGGAGGTAATGGCCCTTTTTTGATCGACCACATGCCGCAGGAACTCGGCCAGCCTGCTCCGAATGTCTTCGCCTTGCGGGCTGGGACGGCGGTCGGCATGGGCGGGAATGTTTGCCCTGTCTTGCATTGCGTTCACCTCGATGCACTGGAACTCGGCGTATAATGCCTCACGCACCTGGCCGGCGGTGCAGCCTTCGGCGAAGAGCTGGCCGATCCGGGCCAGGACCGCGCCTGCCTGCGGAGCATAGAGCAAGGCGCGCCCCTCCCGCCTGTGCGGCAGGGCGTTCAGGAAAAGCCTGGCGTAGCGCCGCGCGGACGTCTCGGGTATATCGCTACGCCGGGCCAACTCAGCCAGGGGAAGCCAGTTCTCCTCGGCCATTGTTCTCCCTTTCGAATCGTAAAGTCTGTTGGGAACCGCAGGAAGCGGCAAAAAGAGACTAGCAGGAATCGGGCCGTAGTTCAAACAGCAGGGTCGGGCGCTTGGCAGTCCTGCTCCTTTCGGCCTGTGCGGCTCACTCGCTCCAGCACCGCTTCCAGCACAACGGGATCAAAGGGCTTGGGCAGGTAGTCATTCATGCCGGCTTCCAGGAGTCGTTCGCGATCACCCGCCATGGCCTGCGCTGTAAGGGCCACAATGGGCACCTTTGGGTCCACGCCGGGTGGAGGCGCGTGGCGGATGATGCGCGTGGCCTCCAGGCCGTCCAGGCCCGGCATGCGCACATCCATGAGCACCAGATCGAAACGCTCGCGGGACAGGGCCTCAACGGCTTGCCTGCCGTCAATCACGGCCAGCACCTGGTGGCCCATGTTGCGCAGCAGCTCCTCGGCCACCAGCCTGCTGATGGCGTTGTCTTCGGCTACCAGAATGCGCAGCGGCCTGTCGATTATTGGACCGCGCTCTTCTTGGGCGCATTCCCGTGCTTCCTTATCCAGACTGAATTCGGCGTCGAAGGAAAATCGACTGCCCTTGCCGGGCGTGCTCCGCACCTCCAGCCTGCCGCCCAGCAGGGCCACCAGCTTGGCGGAGATGGACAAACCCAGGCCGGTTCCCGCGTAGCTCGCGCCGTCCAGCTGGCCGAACGGCTCGAAGATGGTCTGCAGCTTGTCTTCCGGGATGCCGATGCCGGAGTCGCTGACCGTGAAGCGCAGCCGCACGTATCCGCTGTCCTTGGCGGAGGGCTCCGCCAAATCCACATCCAAAGCCACCTCGCCCTCGTGCGTGAACTTGATCGCGTTGCCCAGGAGGTTGACGAGCACCTGGCGCAGGGAAGCCGCGTCGCCCAGCAGAGCCTCGGGCACATCCCGGGCGAGGTGCTTGCTCAGCCGCAGGCCCTTGTCAACGGCGGTTTGGGCCAGGAGGTCAAGGGTGGGGCGCAGCAGTTCGCGTAATAGGAAGCGTTGTTCCTTGCGCTCCATCTTGCCGGCCTCGATCCTGGAGAAGTCCAGGATGTCGCCGATGATGTCCAGCAAAGCCCTGGCCGACTGACGCACCAACCGCAGGCTTTGGGCGACGGCCGGCGATGACTCCTGGCGCATGGCCACCTCGACCATGCCCAGGATGCCGTTCATGGGCGTGCGTATCTCGTGGCTCATGGTGGCCAGGAAATCGCTTTTGGCCAGGTTGGCGGCCTCGGCTGCGCTCTTAGCGGTCCGGAGCTCCCGCTCCATGCGCACCCGCTCGGTCATGTCCTCCACGAAGCCTTCCAGGTAGCGCGGCCGGCCGTTTTCGTCCCACACGGGGTGCATGTTTATGCGCAGGGTCAGGATGCTTCCGCTTTTGTGCCTGACTTGGATTTCGGTCGTGACATGCTGTCGGCGCTCTTCGAGCAGCATGCGCATGATGGCGTCCCGCTGTTCGGGATTGACGTAAACTTGGCTGCCGATGTCCTTTACCTCGCGTATGAATTCTTCGGGCGAGGAATAGCCGAGAATGCTGGCCGTGGCGGGATTTGCTTCCAGGAAGCGGCCCTGGGGAGTGCTGCGAAAGATGCCCAGGGAGGAGTTCTCAAAGATGCTGCGCAATTTTTCTTCGGAGGTGCGCAGGGCGTCCTCCGTGCGTTTGCGCTCGGAGATGTCGAAGGCTACGCCGCCGATGAGCCTATGGCCGTCGGCGGTATGAATGGGGAAGATGTAGCGCACCCAGCGGCGCAGGCTGCCATCCGTGAGCGGATAATCCGCCTCCTCCCGCAGGGGGTGTCCAGCCTGCATTGCCCTGCGTGCATGCTCCATATAGGAGTTAAGTTGTGCTCCTATGGGAAATACGTCCCAGGTCGACCTGCCCAGGTAGTCTTCCCGCCTGCCGCCCATCTGCTCCATTGTGGGTTTGTTGATGTATAAGTAGCGATGCTGCTCGTCCGTTATCCAAGCCGGAGCCGGGATTGTATCCATGAAGGCGTGGAAGCGCTGCTCGCTGTCGCGCAGGGCATCTTCCATACGCTGGCGCTCGCTGATGTCGCGCGTGGAAGACACGATCAAGGTTTCAGCGTTAAGCTGGGCAGTCTTGGCGGTAATCTCCACGGGGAAGACCGTGCCGTCCTTCCTGCGATGGTAGCGCAAAGGAATGTGATTCCGAACCTGCAGCGTCGCCTCGGCCGTCTTTACCGGCTCGACCGAAACATCCACGTTATGCATTTCGAGAAATTCTTCCCGACTGTAGCCGTATTGGGCAACGGCTGCCTCGTTGACATCCAGGATGCGGCCGTCCCGTTGTCGCACTACGAACAATGAATCCGAGACAGCCCGGAAGAGGGTGCGATATCTGGCCTCGCTCTCGCTGTGCAAACACGAGACATCAGGAGGTCCAACAACATGCATTGCCGGGCGCGTCCGACAGAGCGCGGCTTGCCGAGCTCTGCGGAGCCGGAGCATGAGGGTTCTGCTTCCCTGTCGGTGTAATTTCATCTTGTCTGTTCTGCTCATGTCAGATGGCCATCCGAACCTTCGTAAGGATGCATAAGGCTTTACTATAACCACTTTTGCACAAAAATAATAGGGCTTCTTTTGGCATAATGCATGGTCTATCGATATTGATTAGTTAATCAACTTTCTAAAAGTAGGTAAGTGGCAGATGCGCAATTAGCTTTCCGGCATATGAATGCCGAGCCTTGCACGGGAGGACTCCGGTCGAAGCATGCAACGCGGGCTTGGATACGTGAGGTGTTAGCTGGAGGCAAAAGGCTGATGGAGGATTGCTTGCGAGAAATGACATTGGAGGTAAAGCTTACGAATGCTTGCCCTGCGCGAGAGAGATGCAGCTACAGAGGTGTCGCAGGCCAGTCGTTTGTTTAGACGCAGCCGGCGGAGTTCCGCGGCAACTCTGGAAGTTGGTGAAGGTTGCGGGATGGAGGGAGCACTCGTCCGTGGCTCTGTCGACTGAGCACACCGGCCTTCTGCCAGCGACCTTTGTGCGGGCTTTTACTGCCGCCGCGATAGACAGATGGAGCAAGTGCCGGCCAGCAGCACCTGCGCGGCCTCAACCTGGCCCAGGGATGCGTCCTGATCCGTCTCCAGGCGCACGCTGTCGGGTTGCAGGCAGCGCATGTTCCCGCATTTCTGGCAGTAGAAGTGGGCATGGCTCGGATGCAAGGGACTTACGCCAAGACAGTAGCGATCCACGCGATCGGGGCAGGCCAGGCGAGTCAGCACGCCTTTGTGGGCCAAAAGCTCCAGGATGCGGTAGACGGTCACGCGGTTCATGGCCGCGCCGGCGCTCGCGTCCAGACTGTCCAGGACTTCCCGCGTGGTCAGCGGCGCGGCCGAGCGCGTGAGCACGGCCAGAACAGCCAGCCGGTTGCAGGTAGGCGAGAGCCCTGCCGTGCGCAGCAGGGTGGGATAGTCGCAATCGACGCACATGTCGTTTCCTCGTTCGGACAAGAGCCCGGGTCGCCAAGGCTCCCCGGACTCTCGGTTACTGCAGGGTCAGCCTGAGCTTCTCCGCGACCTGTATCAGGTTCCGGTCCCAATTGCCTGCCAGAGGGTCGGCCACGATTAGTTCGGCCTTGATCTCCCTGGCCACGACATTGGCCGTAGCGCGCGAGAATTGAGGCTGCACGAATATGACCCGGATGCGGTGTTTGGAGGCGAAGCCGGCCAGCTCTACGAGTTCTTCGGGCTTGGGCTCCTTGCCCTCGATCTCGATCGGCACCTGTACAAGCCCGTAATTCTGGGCGAAATAGCCCCAGGAAGGGTGGAAAACCAGAAATTCCTTGCTCCGCGCAGGCGCCAGGATGGCGCGGATGCGTGCGTCCAGGGCGTCCAACTCGCTCAGAAAGGTTTGGTAGTTGGCTTCATAGGTCGCGGCGTTCTCGGGATCGACGGCTTTGAGCCCTTCCAGGATATTGGCCGCCTGGATCTTGACCAGCTTGGGCGAGAGCCAGATGTGCGGGTCCAGGCCGCCATGGTCATGCTCTGCGTCATCAGCTTGATTTGCTTCTTGCCCATGCTCCTCGCCTTGGGGGTGGGCAGCCATGGGGATCTTCGGCACACCGTTGTCGGTAGCCACCAGGAGCAGATTGGGGTTGGCGGCCTTGAGTCTGGGCATCCAGGCCTGCTCGAAACTGTCGCCTATGGTGAAGTAGGCTCGGGCGCTCTGCAGCGAGGCCAGTTGCCTGGGCTTTGGTTCATAGATGTGCGGACTCGCGCCCGGCAGGACCATGACCGAAACCTCGGCCAAGTCGCCGGCTATGCGCTCCACGAAGTACTTTTGGGGCACTATGCTCACGAAGACCTCGACGGCCTCGGCCTGGGCCAAGGTCGAGGCAAGCAGGACGGTCAGCAGCAGGAAGCAGGTCAGAATCCGTTTCATATTTCCCTCCCATGGGAGAAGCGGGCTTGCGAATGCAACTGAGTTGCATTACCTATGCAGCCTTGCCGCGTGAGTTGTCAACAGCCCTTAACCACCTCTCCGGCTTGCTTTTCGCGGCTAAAGCTGCCACGCAGGTCTACTCCTTGGACAAAAGCGCATGAACAACCTTTTCGGCAGCAGTCAGATATTCATCTCCCTGGCTATCGCCATCGTCCTGGAAGCAGCTCCCTTCTTGTTGCTCGGCTCGTTCGTTTCGGCCGTGGCCGGCGAGACCTCTCTTGGCCAGCGCTTGGCCCGTGCGGCCCCTCGCTCGCGTGGGGGCGGCATTCTTGTCGGCCTGTTCGCCGGTCTGGTCCTGCCCACCTGCGAATGCGGTGTGGTTCCGGTTGCCCGGCGGCTGTTGCGCCAGGGACTGCCGTCGCACACGGTCATAACGTATATGCTGGCCGCGCCGGTCGTGAATCCAGTGGTGCTACTTTCCACCTGGGTGGCCTTCCAGGGCAGCTGGGCGAGCCTCGCGGCCAGGGTCGGCGTGGTGGCCGTGGCGGCCGCGGCCATGGGCTGGGCCGTGGCGGGCACGGCTTCCGCTGCGTTGCTGCGCGGCGGCAATCCCTTCCCCGTGGGGCTGCCGCGCATGGACGAAGTGTGCGGACACGTCCATGGACCGGACTGCGGTTGCGACCATGACAATGGCGCGGACGGCCGGTCCCTGCCCCTGCGCCTGGCCCGAGGAACGGCTCTGGAGTTCCTGGACATGGCCAAGTTCCTTATCCTTGGCGCACTGGCGGCCGCGGCGGTGAAGACGTTCATGCCCTCGTCGCTGCTCACGCCCCTGCAGTCCAGTCTGCCCCTGTCAGTGGCGGCGATGATGGGTCTGGCCGTGCTGCTGTCGATCTGCTCCGAGGCCGACGCCTTCGTGGCAGCCTCCTTCACGGGCTTTCCCTGGGCCTCGCAAATGGCTTTCGTAACCCTGGGACCCATGGTGGACCTGAAGCTGCTGGCCATGTTCTACGGCGTATTCCATCACCGCCTGGCCACGGCACTGGTCGTGGTGCCGACGTTGCTGGTTTTCGTGCTCTGCATGGCCTTGGGCCTGCTGCTTCCGGGAGGTTCCTGGTGAGCGCTAGAACCCTGCTTACCCGTCTGTGGGCCAAAGCCGAGGCCATGCTGCTGGCTTCCCTCGGGCTGTACATGCTGGCCTTGGCTTCCAGCAATACATACTGGCTGCTGCTCAACCCCAAGTACAAGCTGGTCACGGCCGCCGGCGGCTGCGGCATCACACTGGCCGCCTTCGCCCTGTTCATGATGCCGGCCGCTCGGCCCGGAACCTGGCGCGGCCTGGTCATGGCAGGTCTGGTGCTCTTGCTGGCCATGCATGATCCTGAGATGACCATTGCGCCACAAGGCGGCCTGGACATGGACAGCGCATTCTCGACGTATTCGCCCCAGACCGGCTCCGCGCTAACTGGTCCGGCCAGGGGCAGACAGGCCCCGGAGCCCTCCAGGATCGAGCTGGACGGCCGCGAGTACGTGCGCATCAATACGGCGGAGCTGTATTTCGAGACTGTCGAGGCCAGCCCAGCCAAGCTGGCCCTGGGCTATGTGACGAAGGGCCTGGTGGCCCGCACGCCTGAGATGGACGCCCGCGGCGAAGTGGGCCTCGTGCGTGTGGCCGTGAGCTGCTGTCTGGCCGACGCCGTGGGCCTGGGCCTGCGGGTCAAGGTGGACGATCCCTCCGGCTACGAGCCGGGCCAGTGGTTTAAAATTTATGGCCGCCTGATGCCGCAGTCCGCCAAAGGTCTGCCTTCGGCGCCGCAGCTAGACGGCGTGTTCATCACGGCCCTGGCCGAGGGCTTTATCTTTCAGGCCGAGCGCGTGGAGGTAGTGGAGCCGGACTTGCCCTATATCTTCGAAGTGCGCGACAGTGAGCCCTATGCCTATTGAGCTTCGATCCATAACCGCGCCGCACGCCGCGCGCCTTCCGGAGCGAGCATGACACCCGACGCCGCATTTCCGGTTTTGGCCACGCTCCTGGGCCTGATCCTGGGCAGCTTCTACAATGTGTGCATCGCCCGCTACGAAAGCGGCTTGTCCATCCTGCGGCCCAGGTCCCACTGCCCGCTGTGCGGACGCACGCTGGGGCCGCTGGAGCTTGTGCCGGTGCTCAGTTGGTTGTGGCAGCGCGGCCGCTGCAAGGGCTGTGGAGAGCGCATAAGCCTCAAGTATCCCTTGGTGGAGTTGCTCTCGGGATTGTGGGCGCTGCTGCTGGCGATCCAGTTCGGTCCTGGCTGGGAGTGGCTGGGGCACATGATACTGGGCGGCATGCTGCTGGTGGCCTCGGGCATCGATCTCGACAACTTCATCCTGCCGGACAGACTGACCTTGAGCGGTTTTCCCCTGGCTTTGGGCTTCGCGGTCCTGCGGCCCGACCTGGCCCTGAGCGACGCGACCTGGGGAGCCTTGGCCGGGGCCGGCGCGTTCAAGCTCATCCAGGTCAGCTACAAATTCCTGCGCGGCGTGGATGGCCTGGGTACGGGCGACGTGAAGCTCATGCTGCTCATCGGGGCCTGGCTCGGCTGGCAACTCGTGCCCATGGCCGTGCTGGTGGGTTCCGTGGCCGCACTGCCCGTGGGCATCCTGTACGCGCTGCGCTCCAAGCGCACAGGGCAGCCGGCAATCGTGCCCTACGGCCCCTTTCTCAGTCTGGGCGCCATGGCATGCGTGCTTTACGGCGGGGAACTGCTGAGGCTGTTGACGCCCTAAGGTTCTCGGCGGCGTAGCGATGAAGAAAAGGCGTTGCGGGCCGGAATGGCCATGGAAGAGGGCAAGGCCGAAGGTAAATGCGTATTATGTCCCGCTTGGGACCAGGTCATGAGAGACGAATTAGGCAAGAAGCGAAATCTGAAAAGCCGCTGCGGAACGTGTTCGCGGCGCGCCCTGCCGCGTCACGACGCCGGGGCTGTCTCAGGCCGTATGGCTCAGGCTGCTCGGTCGATCCGGGTCATTGGCCAGGGACCGCCGGACTGGCTCCAGGCGCAGCCCGTCCAAGGTACTGGTCGCATTGAGGGGCAGGGCCTGTTTGCGCAGGAGATGGCCATCCCGGAAGTAGACCATGAGCCGCTCGGATTCCTGCACGACCATGCCTTCCATGCCCAAGAACCTGCTGCGGCGCGAGCGCAGGGCCTTGCGCCGCTCGGCCAGTGATTTGCTGTGTGCGAAGAACGCCTTGCGGGGCGTGATCTGCCGTAGCTGCTCCTCCTCCATGTTCAAGGCCTCGGCTAGTTGGGCGAAACTGGGACGTTGCCCTGTCTGGCAGGCGTAGAGATCCGAGGCTTCAAGCACGTCGTGCAGGTTCTCCACGGGCCAAGGGATATGCACACGGCCCGCGGCCAGCGAAGCCACCTCGACGCCCATGGCCTTCACGAAGGCGTTGAAACGGACAAGATACGTTTTTTGCACACCAAGACGCATGGAGATCTCGCTCAAGGTAGGAACCTTGCCGTTCTTGCGATATTGATCGCAGATGAAGACGTAGATATCTCTGTAGTTTACGGTTGATGCATCCTGCCGCGTGGATCGAGATGTTTTCTTGTACATAATCACCTCCACACAGCTCAATGCAGAGGTGATACCAAGCTGGCGAGAAGATGGACAGGAAGTGGAAGGTCTGCCGCAGGGCGGTGCTACGTCATCGGTTCAATGCAGAACGGATAAGCACGCC
Source organism: Desulfocurvibacter africanus subsp. africanus DSM 2603 (assembly GCF_000422545.1). NCBI lineage: Bacteria > Pseudomonadati > Thermodesulfobacteriota > Desulfovibrionia > Desulfovibrionales > Desulfovibrionaceae > Desulfocurvibacter > Desulfocurvibacter africanus. Next base: position 52,143 of record NZ_AULZ01000008.1, on the reverse strand, counting down.
GGCTCGGTTGCATAAAGGCCAGGAATGAAATGTAAAAGCCTGCGGAAGAAACTCTCCGCAGGCTTTCTGCATGCTATATGGCTTCAGGTCGCACTAAATGTTAACAGGCGACATTCTCGGACTGCTGCATTTTGCGCGCGCACTTTTCGAAGTGCAATCCCTGGATTGCCAGATCCACGGCAGTGGGCAGCGATCTGAATCGCGTGAAGCCGGTTTTGAATATTAGCCGCCAATAGTGCCGCCTGGCGCGCGAGCGCATGCCGATGAGCCACAGACTACGCATGAATGCGGCCATGTCCGACAGAGTCGGCCGGCCGCGCGCGGTAGGTTTGTACTTGCTCAGGAACATGTTGATGCGCTTGTAGTAGATATTCGGGCTATATAGGGAGTTCACGAGATCCCTGTAGCCCTGCAGGAGCGTGTCCGCACCCATTTTGGGAATGAAGTTGAGCGAACCGTCAGTGTTCTCGCCGCTCGTGTCGCACAGCAGCCGGTTCTCGGCCTTGAGCCTGTGCCACAGGCGCGTGCCCGGCAGGGCCGTTAGCACGCCGACCATGGCCGTGACCACGCCGACCTTCTGGATGAAGTCCATCTGGATATCGAAGATCTTGTCCGTGTCGCTGTCAAATCCCACGATGAAGCCGGCCATGACCTGCAAGCCGTGGGCATGGATGGAGTCAACAGCCTTGGACAGGTCGAGGACGGTGTTCTGGTGCTTGCTGCATTCCTTGAGGCTCTCGGGCGAAGGGCTCTCGATGCCCAGGAAGACCTTGTGGAAGTTGGCCATGCTCATGAGCGTCATGAGCTGCTCGTCCTGGGCCAGGTTCAGGCTGGCCTCGGTGAGGAACTTGAAGGGGTAGCGGTGCTCCTTCTGCCAGGCGATGAGCGCGCGCAGGAACTCCTTGACCTTGTCTTTGTTGCCGATGAAGTTGTCGTCCACGATGAACACCGACCCGCGCCAGCCGGCGGCCCTGAGCGAGGTCAGCTCGCGCAGCATCTGGTCCGGCGTCTTCGTGCGCGGCATTCGGCCGTTCATGATGATGATGTCGCAGAATTCGCAGTTGAAGGGGCATCCGCGCGAGAACTGCACGGACATGGTCGCGTAGTTCTTGAGCTTCATGAGCGACCACATGGGCACAGGGGTCCTGGTGATGTCCGGCTTCTCATCCGAGGTGTAGACCGGCTTGGGCTCGCCCGCGGCCAGGTCGCGGATGAACAGGGGCAGGGTGACTTCGGCCTCGTTGAGCACCAGGTGGTCCACGCCGGGGAAGAGGTGCGGCGATGAGGTGAAAGCCGGCCCGCCGGCAACGATGCGCTTGCCTGCCTCCTTGCAGCGTTGGATAACCTCCTGCGCTCCTTCCTTCTGCACGAGCATGGCGCCGATGAAGACCATGTCGGCCCAGGCGATGTGCTCGTCCGTGAGCTCCTCCACGTTGAGGTCCACGAGACGCTTGTCCCAGCCTCCAGGCAGCATGGCCGCCACCGTCAGCAGGCCGAGCGGCGGGAATGCTGCCTTTCTGGAGACGAAGCGCAAAACGTGCTTGAAGCTCCAGAAGGTGTCCGGATAGCTGGGATTCACGAGCAGAATGTTCATTTCCGTCCTCTTGGTTCATGTTCTATATAGCATCCATAGGCGGAAACACGGTTTAATGAAAGCCCGGAACTTGAAATTTTAATGCTCAAAGCATGGCCTGGGCTGCTCGGTAATACCCCTCTCAATCTTCGTTCAGTTCGGGCAGTTCGGGCATCGCTTGGGCGGATAGCCGGCGCGCTTTTCGGCGACGCAGGGCGAGGCTTGCCCGCCGGGGGGCATGGCCAACGAGACGACATGCCCGGGCAACAGGGCAACAACTGTGACAAAGATGGTCAAACCAAGGTGCCGAAGCTCGCGATTTACCGTGGAACCCAAAACAGCAGAAGTCGGACATAGTTTGACGCGTTTATAAGCAAGAGTCTTACTTTATTATTTTAAAAAACATAAATACTTCCATCGGAGTAACAGGCCATATAGCAGATTATCATGTGTATAGTAAAGTTGTATCAACTTTATTGACTTGAAAAATATGGAGTACAAAGGGATAAGAAAGGCTTGTCGAGTTTAAAAAAGAATAATACCTAGGAGGCAAAGTACAAATTAAAACATTTAAGCATTTGAATTACACTTGAAGCTTTACATAAGCTCGTGCTCCCCGTTGCGCAGCATGGATTCATCGACACTCAAGCACTCTCTCCGCAGCTCGGAATGCTCTCTATCCTCCGGATCCACCTACCCGCTGTAACCGCTCTCGCACGTACGCGCATGGAAGCTTTACGACCCGATCGGAGCAGCTACTCCGCTAAGCGGCAGTTCTCGGGATTCGCCCTGTGATTCGATTCCGGTTCGATGAGATGGGCTGAATCCCAACAGAAACGGCATCACGGATGCAGTATGGAGGCGGGCTAAGCTCGCTGTCTGTATGGACTGACCGCCAGGACTCCGTCGAGCTGCGGGCGATACCGCCCAAGCCAGGGGGAAAGGAGAGAGGTCATGTCATTGCCGGTTACGAACAGTCACCCGCTGATGCGTATCCTCATGCTTGCCCTGATGCTGTTGACCTGTGCAGGGCTGACGGATGCACGAGCCGACGCATCGGAACTGGATTCGGGCGATGGCGGAATTCTCATTTCGCCTGCCGGGACGCCCAGGCGCATCATGGTCAACCTGGGCGACCGGGGACCCCAGGCCTATCCCGAGCGATTCCGAACCGCGCCCGATAAGGAGGCCGACCTTGCCGCGGCCATGGAGTTCCTGCTGTCCCGCGAGGAGATCCTCGGCTTGCAGGACTCGGCCAGGGAACTCGCCTTACAGGCCTACACGACTGACGAACTGGGCCGCCGTCAACTCCGTTTCGCCCAGCGCTACAAAGGCCTGCCGGTCTGGCCCGCCGAGATCCTGGTGCACGTGGACCCGGTAGGCCGCGTCGATCTCATGGAGGGCGCATACATTCCGACTCCGCTGGGGCTGCGCACGGCACCGCTCGTGAAGGCTGACGCCGCCGAAAGCAAGGCCCGCGATGTCCTGGACGGAGTTGCTGGCGAGAGCGCCTTGGCGCTCCTGGAAGGCAAGCCGGAGCTCATCGTATACATGGGCGGCGGCTCGCAGCCCCGGTTGGCCTGGAAGGTGATCCTGAACCGCTCCGTCGCCTCGCGCTGGCTGATTCTCGTGGATGCCATGACGCGGCAGGCTCTACTGGCCTACGACACGGTCATGGAGGACAACCCTTCGGGCTCGGGCCAGGACCTGCTGGGCGAGACGGTGCCCCTCAACGTGTGGGAGGACGAAGGGCTTTACTATCTCCTGGACACGAGCAAGCCCATGTTCCGGGGCATTGAGGAGTACATGGAATCCGGGGCCATCCCGGTGCATGACTTCGCGGGGCAAGATCCGCTTCTTGGCTTCAATCCCCGTCTGGTCGAGTCCGCAAGCCCCGATTCGGGCTGGCTGCCGGATGGAGTGAGCGCGGCCTACAATCTTTCCGAAACCTACGACTATTACTTCGAGCGTCACGGTCGGGATTCCATTGATGATCAGGGCATGTCCGTGCGGGCATACGTGCGCGTGGGCGGTTCGATTCTCAGCAACGCCTGCTGGAATCCTGGATTGGAGTCGTTCTTCTTCGGCGCGGGACAACGGGCCGTGGCCGGCCTGGACGTGGTCGCCCACGAGTTCACGCACGGCGTGGTCGATTACGCCTCAAGCCTTCTGTACTACGGGGAGTCCGGAGCCCTGCACGAGGCTTGGGCGGATATTTTCGGGTGCGCCGTGGAAGCCAGAACCATGGGCGCCACGGACTGGGTCGGCGGCACCGTCTTTTCGGAAAGATTCCAACGTAGCCTAGCCGACCCCGCCTCCAGGGAAATCGTCCCCGGACGTCCTTATCCCTCCCATGTAGACGAGATGGTCACCCCGGACGATCCGCTCCTGGGTGAGGATTATGCGGCGGATAATGGGGCCGTGCACTGGAACTGCACGGTTGTCTCGCATGCATTCTACCTTCTGGCCGAAGGCCAGGACGACGCCATCGGCATTGAGGACACGGAGGAGATCTTCTTCCGCGCCGTGACCAGGCACATGCCGCCGGCTTCGCGATTCCTCGACGCCCGCCTGGCCTGCCTGGCCTCGGCCGAGGAAATCTTCGGCTCGAATTCGGCCCAGGTGCGCGCCACGGAGGCTGCCTTTGCCGCCGTGGGCATAGTCGAGCCGCAGCCATCGCCCCCGTCCGATTTCTCAGATGACGCCATGGTCTGCCTCCTGCTCGCCACGGAACAAGGGCAGGATGCCGTCTGGTCTCTCGGCCGCCTTGATCCGGCCAGGGACGATGATCCGCAGGGCGAGCGCATTTCCCGGACGCCGGCGGCCCTGGCTCCTCCGGCGGTGAGCAACGACGGCTCGCTGGCGGCTTTCGTGAGCGCGGACCACGACGCCTGCACGGTCGACATGGACAGCCTGGAGGAGAACTGTCTCGGTCTGGAAGGTGAGGTGGCCAGCGTCGCTTTGTCACCGGACGGCAGCCTGATGGCCTATGTGCCCCTGACCGAAGCCGGGGAGCTGGCCGACCACTTTGTGCTTCACGATGTGGCGACCGGCGAGGAGGTCCCGGTTCTCTTCGTTGATGAAGCGGGTAATAGCGTCTTCCTGGCCGTGAATTCGGTCGATTTCGCAACCGACGTGCATACCTTGGCATTCGATGTCTTGGCCCCAATAGAGGAAGAAGACGGAACAAGGACTGCCGCATGGGTGGTAATCGTCGCGAACCTCGAATCCATGCAGGCTTATGCGCTTGCCGCGCAGGATACGCCGTTGGCCAGCCCGGCCATGGGCAACCAGAGCCTGGAGCACATCAGCCTGGAGGTCCTGACCGGGTTGGATGGACCGGAAGCCCAGTCCCTCGTGTCTGCCGGTGATCTGTCGTTGTTGAACTTCGCGCCTGTTGCGCAAACAGCGCCGCTTGCCGTCCCAAGCTTCAACAGCGACGACAGCGCAGTACTGTACAGCGCGCCAGATTCGGGAGCGCAGGCGCCCGCCATCTGGAGAGTTCCGATGGACATGGCCAACCTGCGGACTCTTGGCGATCCTGAAATGATCCTGGCCAATGCGCTCTACGCCGAGGCCTATGCGTCCGGGAGCACCGCTGACGGCGCGCAGTCCGAGACCGGCGACGCCAACTTGCGGCTTCCGGCTGCTCCAATGCAATTCGATATGCGGACCGTGGACGTGCGGAGCTTCGGCCTGGGTGACCAGTAGGCAAGAGCGATATCAGGGGGTGACTACGAAAGATGATGCCGGACAACCGGCTTGCCCGACCTGCCCGTTGCAGCCATGCGCGGACGATTCAGGAGGGGGGAGAGGAGCCACAGGCGGATATGGCCGGCCGTCAGGGACGGCGAGCTGTTTGAATATGCGCCGATTGGTTCTTTCAATCTCAACCATGCATCGGAGGAAAGGCCATGCAGAGACTACAAAGCAACAAAGCGAGTACGTGCAAGGTCACGCGCATTATTCTGTTGGTATTGGGCCTGCTGCTCTGGCAGACCCAGGCCATGGCCCAGGGAGACCTAGCGGAAGATGCTCCGGATCAACTGCCAGGACAGGCTGTGGACCTGTTCAGCGTGGATCCGTTCCAGAGTGCCGGCGAGATCGAGATGACTATTCCGTCCAAACTCAAGCAGACCAACGCGGCGAAGGTCAGGCAGGTGACGCCTCCGGGCGATGGTGACGAAGCAGTGGAAACCGCTTTCGTATTCCTGTTTCCGGACTTGTCTCAATCATCCGCAGGCACGGGCGGCTCGGGCTCCTCTTCGTCCGGGACCGGCGTGGGCTGGTCTGACGCCAGGCAGCAGCAGGAGGTGCTCTGGTATGTCGGCCTGCTGGATCCGACCCAGAGTGATAGCGCCCAAGGCGTGCAGATCTCGCAGACGCCCGCGGCGATCGTTCCGCCGTCGGTCACCAGCGATGGTTCGATGGTCGCCTTTGTGGAAGCCGAAGCGAACATGATCTGCCTCATCGACGCCCAGGCCGGCGAGGTATGTGACGAAGCCACTCCAGGGACCGGCGGCGGAACCGGTGGCCAATCCTCACGTCAGGCAGCTCCCGCCACTGGAGCGGTTGATGTCGCCCTCTCTCCGGACGGCAGCTTGCTGGCGTACGTGCCGCTGTCGGCCACGGAGGAGCCGGCCGACTATTTCGTGATCCGCGACCTCGCGACAGGGGAGGAGTCTCCTATACAGATCACGGATGAGTCCGGTCAGAGCGTCCTGCAGGCTGTCGGCGCGGTCGATTTTTCCGATGACGGGATGAAGATCGTCTTCGACGCGCTGGTCCCCGCCCAGAGTGAGAGTGGAGAGGCGACGCTCCAGTGGGTCGTGCTCGTGGGCGATTTTAATACCGGAGAGCTCGTGGGCTTCGGCATCCCGGATATGCAGCTTGTGAATCCCGCGTTCAGTCATGCGACTAGTAATTTTATAACCTTTGAAGCCGTGACTGGCGAAGGAGAGGAGATGGCCACGGTGCTGGTCGTCGCCGACATCAGCCAGCCGGAGGCGGCCCTCGGAGCCATCATCCAGAGCCTGCCCCCGGCCTGGCCTGGATTCGGAGCGGATGACATGTCGCTCTATTTCATAGCCCCCATTCAGGATGCCGAAACCGGGGTCGGCATTGTCAACATCCCGGTGGACCTGACAACCTTGGAGGCGGCTGGTGATCCCGTGCTGGTCTTGCCGGACGCTATTTTTGGCGATGCCTACGCCGCAGGAGGAGTGGCTGGCGGAGACGGCACTGGCGGTACTGGCAGCACCGGTGATGACGACGACTCCAACGGTGATGACGATTCCGAAAGTGATGACTCCGACGACAGCGGCGATTCCGGCTCGTTTTCTTTCTAGCAAGGACAGCTAGGAAGCCGTAGCTGGCTTGTTCGGAGGCAATAGCCGATAGAGTAAATGAATCAGGGCCCTGCATTTCGCGGAGCCCTGATTCATTTCATTGACCTAGTCATCACGCTATAGCCGTTTGCAAAAGAAACGAGAAAATGAGGGTTCAGGGAAATCATTTTCCTGGCAGGTGAGAGTCTGAGAGAGGGCAGCGCCCTCTTTCAGGTCAAATGCAAGATGCTCTAGTTGCGCCAATCCGGGCTTGGGCGCTTTTCTCGGGCGCTAGGCCTGTATCGTAAGCCTGCCGTCTTCCATAACTGCCACGGTGCGGGCCAGCTTGGCGTAGGCCGGCTCATGAGTGACCAGCACCACGGCCGGGCCGTCGGAGTTGAGCCCGGCCAGCAGCTCCATGATGCCCTGGCCCGTGGCCTTGTCCAGGCTGCCCGTGGGCTCGTCGGCAAAGAGCATTGCGGGGCCCGTGGCCAGGGCGCGGGCGATGGCCACGCGTTGCTGCTCGCCGCCCGAGAGTTGCCCCGGCAGGCGTTCGCCCTTGTCCGCCAGGCCCACGCGCGCCAGGCACTCGCGGGCCCTGTCGGTCTGCTCGCGTTTCACGGGCCGCAGGCCGTGCATGAATGGCAGCAGCACGTTTTCCTGGGCCGTGAGATAGGGCATGAGCTGATGCTGCTGGAAGACCACGGAAAAGTCCTTGCGCCGCAGAGCGTTGATAACGCTCTCGGAGGCGTGGTCTATGGCCCGGCCCTGCCAAGTCAGGGCGCCCGAGTCTGGTCGCAGCAGGGTGGACAGGACACTCAGCAGAGTCGACTTGCCCGAGCCTGAGCGGCCCACGATGGCCACGAAGCCGCCCGGCTCGATGTCCAGGCTCACGTTGCGCAGCACGGGCGTTTCCACGCCTTGCGAGCGGTAGCTTTTGCAGATGTCGCGTGCGGAAAGCATGCGGTTTGCTCCTTGAATCCCTACACGAGGCTGAAGGCTTCGCTGGGCTCTATGCGCGCGGCTTTCCAGGCCGGCAGGGCAGAGGACAGGACGGTCAGCAGGCTGACCATGGCCAGGGTCAGGGCCAGGTGCGCGAAACTGAAGGGCCAGGTCGCGGCATCGGCCACGTCCAGGGCGCGCAGCACCTCGACGCTGGCTTGGCATCCGGCCAGGTAGCCGACCACGGCGGCCAGCGCGCCCAACAGCAGGGCCTCGAAGCTGAAGGCCGTGAACACTCCGGCGCGCGAGAAACCCAGGGCACGCATGAGTCCGATCTCCTTGCGGCGTTCGCCCACTGAGGCATACAGCGACAGGGCGATCATGGCGCAGGCCGTGAGCAGAATGATCAGGCCAACTACCCAGGCCAGGGTGCTCACGAAACCGATGGAGTACATGCGCTGGCCCACGACCTGGCTCAGGGCCTTTATGTCTACGCCGGGCAGGGCCTGGCGCAGCTCTGCCACGATCTCGTCGATGGGGCAGCCGGCGCACAGGGCCGCGATCTCCACCAGATTGACTTGGCCCTGGCGGCCCATGGCGGCCTGCAGCGCGGCCAAGTCGGCGAAGAGCACCTCGTCGTCTTCGGAGCCGGTCTCGGCCAGCACGCCGGAAACTCGGAACTCCTTACCGCCGATTTTCACCGTCGATCCGGGCGCAAGGCCCATGCTGCTCGCGGCGCGGCTACCGGCCAGCAGCTCGTGTTCCGCTTTGGGAAAGGCGTGCTCGGTTTGCCAGTGGGCCTTGAGAGCCAGCTCGTCCTGCATGCGCACGCCGATGACGCCCACGGCCTGCTCGTCAACGCGGGCCAGGGCCACGAGCTTGGGCGAGACGGCGCTCAGCCGGTCATGCATGTGGATGGAGCGGATGCGTCGCTCCGTGTCGGCCTGCTCCAGGTGGCGCACGTCGTAGGACAGGCTGCCGAGCTGCACTCCGCCGTAGCTCAGGGCCAGAGTATCGGCCTCGGGGAAGATCACGATATTGGCGCCGTAGCGGGCCAGCTTGCGCTCGAAGCTCTCGCCCACGGCCTCGGCCACGTAGTGCAGGGCCACCACGGCCGTGACGCCCACGGAGAACACGCTCACCAGCAGCAGCGTGCGCAACAGCTTGCGGCGCGCGTTGCGCAGGGGGATGGTCAGCAGATTCACGGTCGCTCCTAGAAGTACTTGAGACCCTGACGCAGATCCTCGGTGCGCAGAACGACCGTATCGTTCACGATGGAGCGCTCAAGCGGGGCGGGATTGCAGCCGCCGCGCACCTCGTTGATGCGCGAGGCGTGGAAGCGCTGCCCGCAGTTGTTGCAGATCATGTACTCGCCGTTCTGGGAGTAGCCTTTCTTCTCCTGGTAGCACACGTCGCAGGCATCGAAGGCCGCGCGCGCCACGCCGTCGGACGTCTTGAGCAGGAAGAAGCGCACAGGCTTGCCGTCGATGTCCACGCTGAAGTGGCGGGCCTCGCCGCCGTCGAGTTCGGCAACCGGCACGCTGACGGCGCCGTCGGTCACGCTCATGGTCTGAGAACCGGAGGAGCAGGCCGCCAGAACCAGGGCGGCCAGGACAAGAAGGGCTATACGCATGGGTATTCCTTGGCTGAGGGGATACATCGTTTGTCGTGGGTCAATTGTCTACCAAATTGGTATGGAAATAGGAAGCGTCAAGAGGGAGGTAGATCCGAAAGGGGATCGCAACCTCGCATGTGTTACTTGGCGAGAGGAAAGCCCGATTCTGGGTCTCGGAGGCGTCAGCCTCCAATTTCGGCCAGCAGCCGCGTCCAGGGATTGCCGCCGGATGCGGGCAACGCCCACACTTGGCGGTGCAGCGCGGCCAGCCGCTCGGGATCATAGAGCATTTCCTTGCGCTCCCTTGCGCTCAGACCTGCGGGGCCGCATTGCAGAGCCTTGGCAAGCAGGTCGTCGCGTCTGGCCGCCACTTTCGGAGACATCCGCCGAGGGCCGCGCAGCAGGGCCAGATGCAGGCCCAGGGCTTCTGGATCGAGCACCACGCGGGCGAAACCGTTCAAGCGGTGGGCCGAGTCCGTCGAGCGTGTTTGCGTCAGGCGATCCCGATATTTTTCCACCGCGGCAATATGCGTTGGTGGAGCTGATTCGTCAGGCGTGAGGAACAGTCCCATGCGCCGGGCCTGGAGCCCGGCCGAGCGCCGGCCGGTGAGCACGGACAGAGGTACGGACAGCACCAGGGATAGTATGATGGGGCTGATCCACAGCAGGAATTGCGGATTGTACAGTGCCAAGGCCAACCCCCAGAGCAGGGCGAGCAGGCTGGACATGCCGTGGAAGCGAACAGCCTCGGCCCAGGTGGTGCCGCGATCGTCGCGCGTCTGGCCTCCCCAGCCTACCTGCCTGCCCAGCAGCGTCATGAACACGAAGCGGCTGTGGAAGAGCATGCGCACCGGGGCAAGCAGCGTGGACAGAAGCACCTCGGCCGCGATGCTGGCCGACAGCTTGGGCAGGCCGCCGAACAGCCGCGCTTCGCCGCGCAACGTCACGAGCAGCAGAGCCAGGAGCTTGGGCAGGAAGAGGATGACGCCGGTGCCGGCCAGCAGCAGCAAGGCCCATAAGGGGTCCCACACGGGCCATTCCGGAAAGAGCGAATGCGCCTCGCTGAAATAGACGGGCTCCAGCACGGACTGGGCAATGGCCTCGACCGTGGACAAAGCCAGGAACACGAACCACAGCAAAGCCGAGCCGTAGGACATGATGCCGTTGAGAAACAGGGCCCGATGGGCCGGAAAGATGCCGCGGGTGAAAACCAGGCGCAGATGCTGCAAGTTGCCCACACACCAGCGCCGGTCGCGCTTGAGTTCGTCCAACAACGTGGGCGGCAGCTCTTCGTGGCTGCCCGGCAGGTCGTAGGCCAGCCACACGGACCAGCCTGCGCGGCGCATGAGCGCGGCTTCCACGAAGTCGTGGCTCAGGATGTCGCCGCCAAGCGGCGGCTCGCCCGGTAGCTTTGGCAAGGCACAGTGGCGCATGAAGGGCCGTACGCGAATCAGGGCGTTATGGCCCCAGAAAGGCGCGTCGCCGAGTTGCCAGCAATGCAGGCCCGCGGCGAAAAGTGGACCATAGAGCTTGCCGGCAAACTGGGACGCGCGGGCGATGAGCGTCTCGCGGCCGAAAGCCGAGGGCGCGCTCTGCAGGATGCCTACGTTGCGACGGCGCTCCATGATGGCGACCATGCGCACCAGGGTCTGGCCGCTCATGACGCTGTCGGCGTCGAACACGGCCATATACGTGTAGCGTTGGCCGAAGCGGCGGCAGAAGTCGGCTACGTTGCCGCTCTTGCGCTTCTGGTTGACGCGCCGGCGGCGATAATAGATGCGGCCATGGCCGCCGAGCATGTCGCAGGCGCGCCGCCAGGCCAGTTCCTCCTCCACCCAGGCGTCCGGATCGGACGTGTCGCTCAGGATGTGGAAATCGAAGGACGCGAGCCGACCCGTGCGCTCCAGGGAGCGGTATGTGGCGGCCAGTCCGGCTAGCACTCGGTCCATGTCCTCGTTGCAAACCGGGAAGAGGATGGCCGTGCGGACGTCCGGGCGCTCTGGCGCATCGCGCTCGCTCATGTTGGTCACGGCGTAGCGGTCGTAGCGGCGCAGAAGAATGATGAAACCGGCCAGGCTGGTCCAGAAGCCGATGGAAATCCAGGCGAAGAGCACGGAATAGACCACCGTCAGGCTGGCTTCCAGGGGCGTGCCGCCTCCACGCGGCAGCAGCGAGGCCATGGTCGGGCCTGCGGCCAGAGTGGGCGCGAGCACCAGCAGGAGCAGGATCAGCCTGCGGCGCTGGGCAACCTTGCCCCACGGCTCGTTGAGGAATTCGCGCTGGAGGATGGCCTTGCGAACAGTCATGATAACTTCCGCGCCAATAGGTGTATGAGAACAAGCACGGCGAACAGCATGGGCCAGATCACACGGGGCTTGAGCACGGATAGGCGGCCGGTCAGACGGTTATAGCCCTGGGCCAGGCGCGTGGCTTGGCTCAGCCAGGGACGGCGGTCCATCTCCTCGGGGACCATGTGTCCGCGCATCAGGGGCAGGCACACCGGAGCAGGTACGGTGGGCAGCGCGTCTCGCGCCTCCGGTTTCCGCAGGCGCTCGCGCAGCAGGCTCATGGCCTGCGCCGGGGTCTGCTCGTCGGCTGGGTTGGCAGCCAAGCCGCGCAGGACCTCCAGGGTCAATTCCAGCCGGCGCTCCTCGGCCATGGGCAGCAGGCGCAGGTACGCCAACACCCTGCGGCCGGCGGCTTCGGTCGCTGGGACAGGATAGGAGGCTGCTTCGCAGCCTCCGTCGGGACGCCTGCTTTGCACGTTATGCTGGTCCATCGCTCTCCAATTAATCATTTCGAAAGGGAATGTCGCCCTGGCGGGGCGGCCATGTCGAGCCGCCGTATTGGCCGTTATGTGTAGGGCCGGGGAAGGTATCCCCCGGCCATCGGAGGTTGGTCTACGGCTTGAAGGAATAGCTCCATGTCTCGGTGAGCACGTCGGAGCCTTGTTGCAAGAAGGCGCGCAGTTCGACAGGGGAACGTCGCTCGGCCAGCATTTTATCCAGGGCCGAGGACGCATCGGGCAGCACGAGGAAACTCAGCCGCCAGCCACCCGTGGCCTGGTTGCGCATGACCTGCTGTTCCAGGAGCTTGGCCCCTTCGTCCACGCTGATCACGGCCATGATCGGGGCATCGGCCGCAAGGCTTTCCAGCGCGCCACCCTTGAAATCCACCACGAAGAGCCTGCTGCCGGTTCGGGAGCCCTGGCCGGCGCGCGTGGAGATCGCGTGTCCGGCGGGCGCGTGGCTCTCGGCCTCGCCCTGCCAACGCATGACGTAGTCGAAGGACATGGGTACGCCGGGCTTGGGCATCCGGGCCGGCGACCAATAGGCTACGATATTGTCATTCATCTCGTTTGGCGTGGGAATTTCCACCAGTTCGAGCCTGCCGGATCCCCAGTCGCCGCGTGGCTCGATCCACAGGTTGGGCCGCTGATGGTAGTGGGCTTCCAGGTCCTGGAAGGAACCGAAGTCGCGATCTCGCTGCAGCAGTCCGAAGCCGCGCACGGACTCGGCCTCGAAAGCGGAGATCGCCAGGTTCTTGGGATTCTTGAGCGGCCGGAAGAGCCACTCGCCCGAGGAGAATTGGATCTGCAGACCGTCGGAATCATGCACTTCGGGACGGAAGTCGTCCACGCCCTCAGGGCGTGAGTTTTCGCCAAAGAAGTACATGCTAGTGAGCGGCGCGATGCCCAGCTTCTCCACGGGCTTGCGCAGGAAGAGCACGCTACTGACCTCCATTTCCGTGGACACGCCTGGCTTGGCCACATAGCGGTAAGCGCCGGTGACACTCGGGCTGTCCAGCAGGGCGTAGATCGTGAGCTCGGTATCCTGCGGTTTGGGCTTGACGATCCAGAATTCACGGAACCAGGGAAACTCCTCGCCCTTGGGCGATGCAGTGTCCACGGCCAGTCCGCGCGCGGAAAGGCCGTAGTACTGGCCCTTGGGCACGGCGCGCAGATAGCTCGCGCCCAGGAATACGAGGAACTCGTCTTTGTAGTCGGCCCGGTTGACGGGAAAATGCACGCGGAAGCCGGCAAAGCCCATGCTGGCCGGAATATCGTTGGCGAATTCGTTGCGGCCGTAATCGAACATGTCCGTGTCGAAGCCCAGGCGTCCCACGCGGCCTTGATCCACGACATTCACGCTCACACTGCGGTCGTAATACAGGCCGGGATGGAAGAACTGCAGCTCGAAGGGCAGAGCTTCCCCCCGCCACAGGGATTTCTGAGGCCGGAAGCGGATATCCCTCCAGGCGTCGTAATCCATATTGAGCAGAAAATCGGGCACTTGACCTTTGGAATCCTCATACGGGGCCACGGCCAAGCCCAGGGCGCGGGCCACGACGGACTCGAAGGAAAAACCGACCTCCTGGTCGCCGAGGGGTTTGGCCGGAGAGACACTGCTGGGATGAATAGCCAGGAGCAAAAGAGCGAAGAGGGTAACTCGCAGAAATGGCGGACAACTCCGCACGGCTTTCCGAGAGCGAAAGCGGAACAGACGCATAGGTAACGACTCCTTGACGAATGCGAGGGATCGGGAACCAGAGGATGTGCGCCCTTCATCCTCCGGGTCCCTTTCAATGCAAAATCCCATGTCCTCCTCACACATAAAGGTCAAGTTCTTTCTTACGTTTGGATTAGCTCAGTAACGAAGCCTGCTGGCGGTTGCTGCGTATATCTTCAGAATGCGTCTAGCCATCGCCTTGCGCGAAAGCCTGAAAACATGCCCCAACTCTTTTTGCCGCGGAATCAGGGCAGCGAAGGCCGCAATTGCGGATACATTTGCTATTTACTCTGGCGCATGGGCCACCCGCAAAATAAACGCGACCCCCAGCCCATGCTCAAGGCGTGATTGGAACAGTATCCGGCTTTTCGCTGAAGCCTGAACCCTCTCCAGTCCTGGGTAACTCCAGCCCGGTGTTTACGGCATGGCCCCTCGCGCGGGCCCCTGGGACTCAAGGCCTAGTATCCGGTTGTAGTCCGGCGGGAGGGTGGACAAGGCGTTGCGTAGCGCGCCTTCGGACACGGCGTCGCGCAGGGCGGCCATGACCGCGCTGACCATGGGCTCCACGGCCGTGGTGTCGAGGTTCATGGTCTGGGCTACACGGGCCAGGAACAGCTCAGCCGTATCCAGGCCGTTTTCAAGCCCGGCGGAGAAATGGGCCTTGAGTTCCTTCGGGAGCTGGGGCGCCAGGTCCGCACGCCCTTCCTTGGATAGCGCCACGCCCAAAGCAGCCAGGGTAGCGGCTACGGCGGTCTCGGCCATGTCGCGCTCGCCTGGTTGCAACCGGTCGCGGACATCCTGAAGAAATGCATCGTAACGCATGGGTATCTCCTTGATATCAGGCGTTTCCGCTCAGCAGCGAGTCGAATTCCTTGGGTAGTTCCGAGGCCACATCGTCGATTTCGCCGGGCGCGATAGCTTCGTTCAGGGTTCCCAACACTGCCCGGCTTAGGGCCGCCGCCTCGTCGTGCTCCACCCCGCAGCGCCCTTGTACCCGGCGCACGAATTCCTCCACGCCGAAACCTTCCTGACGGTCGTCGGTCATGAATGGCGGCTTGAGTTCATTGGGTAGCTGCGCCGAGAGGTTGAGGCGTTGCCCTCGGCTGATGCGCTCGCTCAGGGTCGTGAGCACGGAAATGGCGGCCGTGGTGGATGCCTCGCGTGAGGGAGCGCTGGAGCGCTCCTGCACGCGCTGGACGAATTGCGAGAAGTTCATGCCGTCCCTCCTGTGGCGTTGTCCTGCGTTTGTCACAATAAAGAGTCCGGGCCGGAATGGCTGTCGGCGTTCAAGCCATCCCTGCGTCGGACGGAATCTCACATAGACCGCGAGTGCTCATCTGCTGTCGATTCCACGGAAATCGCTTATTGAACGGGCCGTTCAGTGCTTCCGCGATCAGGCAAATGCCTTGCGGTGCGTGTCGGGCAGTGGTGGGGAACAGGTGATGTAAGGAAGCTTCAGGACGCGTAGCCGAAAGCCGTTTGATACCCGCGAGCGCGTTCAAGCACGGCGGCCGCGAAATCCAGGGCTTGCGAGGGCAGATCGATCCTTTGTCCGCAGTGAGCCGGGCTGATGGCGTCTCCGTGGCGCTGAATTTCCCATTCCCGGCCATAGAGTTCGAGGTCTCGACTGGGATTGCCGGCCAGAGGCCAGTCCAACCAACGCCCAAGGTCCTCGCGGCAGGCTTCGTCGGTCGTAATATCCTCATATCTGACCACACGCGCCTGGTCCGTGGGCAAATCCCTGGCCAGCTCCTGCAGGCAGGTCGCGGCATCGAGTATGAAAGTCGCCAGGCTTTGCTCGTCCTGGCCGGGCCTGGGGATGCGCCGAGCTTTGTCCCACAGGCTCTGGGCCGCGGAAAACATGTCTCGCACAAGGATGACGACACGCCTGGGCCTGAGCAATGCAAGGCTTGGTTGGTGCAGCGCGGGCCTGACCTCCTTGACGCCCCAGCGTTCCAGGCCGGCCAATCTGTTGGCCAGCAGTCTGGCGACACGTGGGCCATTCTCTTCTCGCCCGGCGGGTCCGCCTGCATCGGTCCACTCGCTGTCGGGAATGTCGAAACCGAATCCGCGCAAGTGCTCCAGAAGGCTCGGGCTACGGCAGCCATGGGGGAGCCAGGGCTCTACGAGCGCAAGCCGGCGGGGCGGGAGTGTCAGCAGGTTGGCCAGCATGGTGCTGCCGGAACGCGGCATGGCCGCGATATAACAGTCTGCCCTGGGCAGGATGTGGTCGGGCATGAGCACTCTCATCCATGAAGTAGGGCTGTAAAAATATCTAGTTGTCCAGGGGGCCTAGAGGCTGTTCTACGACAGCCTGGCCAGCCTGGAAACGGATGGCGAAGGCCGTGCCCGGCCCGGGCAGCAGGTCGATGCTGCCGTCTAGCTGGCGCACCAAGCTGACCACGAGTTGCATGCCCAGGGTTTCGGTGGCCCGGAAATCTAAGTCCGGAGGAAATCCAACCCCGTCGTCGCGCAGGGTCAGGGTGACCAGTCCGTCCTCGTTGCGAGACATGTCGATGCGCACCTCGCCGAGATCATGATTCGCGAAGGCGTGTTTCAAGGCATTGGTGAACAGTTCGTTGATGATCAGGCCGCACGGAACCGCCAAGTTCACGGGCAGGGAGATGTCTTGGATATCGAGGCGCAAAGTGACGGCCCGCCCATTGGACATATTTGCCAGGAGGATATTCAGAAGATGGCGCAAGTAGCGGGACAGATCAATGCGCGCCAGGTCCGTGGACTTGTAGATCTCCTCGTGCACCAGGGCCATGGCTTGCACGCGGTTGCGGCTTTCGGTGAGCAGGGCGGTCAACTCCGGGTTGCCTTTACTGGAGGCTTGCAGGCTCATGAGGCTGGAGACCACCTGCAGGTTGTTCTTGACCCGGTGGTGGACTTCCTTGAGCAGGATTTCTTTCTCGGCCAGAGAGGCTTCCATGCTCGACAGGGCGGCTCTACGCTCAATTTCCGAAGCCACGCGAGCCGAAAAAATGGTTAGCACGGACCTGGCGCGCGCTTCATCCAGCAGGGGTTTATCGTCCATGACAGCGATATGGCCGATCGGCTTGCCGTGGCTGTCGTGGAGCGTTACGCCCAGAAAGCTCTCCAGGTGTTCATTTTGCAGGATCCGAGCCCTCGGGAAGGCCTCGCTCAGGCCAGACTGCACCAAAGCCACGCCTTGCTGAGCAACAAGTCCGCATGGCGTGTCCTGGAGAGAATACTCCTCCTTGCGCAGGGGCCGCCCCCGACCCCAAAAGGCCAGAGGCATGGCGCGGGTCGGCGGGGTATCTGTATATGTGCCGATGAGCGCGTGGGATGTCTCCAGCGCTTCGGCCAAGTGCTGAGCCATGGCCGCGAAGAACTCCTCACCCACGGGTGCGGCAGTGGCTCGAACCATGTGGCGCAGCGCCTCGTCCATGCGCCGTTTGTCCGTGATATCCTGCAGGAAGCCCACCAGACTGCCTACCTTTCCCGAACCGTCGCGCACCGGATAAGCCCGCAGGCGCATCCAGCGGGCTTCACCGTGCGGCGGCTGGATCACGCGGAATTCCTCCTCAATCTGCACCCCCATCCATCCGGAGCGCTCCAGACTGTTTCGTAGGCGTTGGGCATCCTCGTGATGAACCATATCGAGGCAGTCCCAGGGGCGCATGCCGAGCTTGGCGAAATTTGGCCCCAGGACCTGTTTCACTGCGGGGCTGACGTAGGTCAGCTTACCGGAGGGCAGCTCCATTATGGAGAATATCTCCTCCATGTTTTCCACCAGTTGCCTGAAACGCTCACGGCTGGCGGTCAGCTCGCGTTCACGCTTGCGTACGCGAAGGGCCATGGCCCGGAAGCTGTAAAAAACCCTCAGCAATTCCCGGGAGGAGGCCTGATGAGGCGTGCTGGTTTCCTGTTCGCCTCGGGCGAGGCTGCGCATCGCCTCGGCAAAGGAGGCCAACGGCAGCACGATGTGGCGATTGAGGCTTAAGCGGAGAAACAAGGCCAAGGCGCAGAAAAAGAGCAGCACGGCGGCCAGCAGGGCGCCCAGGAACATGAACGCAGGCTTGGCCACGTCGGCCAGGGGTTTGATAAGGAAAATACGCCAGCCCGTGAGCGACGTCGGCCAGGCCGAGGCCACCAGCAGCGAACGGCTGTGCTGGTCGCGAGCAAGGATGAGCTGGCCACCTTGGTCCGCCTTGCGGAAGAGCGCATCGCCGCCGATGTTGTCCTGGGTCATGACCCTGCGCATGTCCGGATGAGTGATGAGGTTGCCGAAGGCGTCGGTGATGATCAAGCTTCCCTTGCCTGGTACGAGCAGGGCGCTCAGGTGTCGCTGGAAGGCTTCCAGATCGAGTTCGCCGGCCAGCAGCAGGCCGCCCTCGATGCGTCGTCCGATGTACAGCACGAGACTGCCTGTTTCCTGGGACGGCACGGGACGAGACAGGATGAGCCTGTCGGCACCTCCGGCATCGAAGTCGAGGCCGAAATGTTCGCCTTCATCGCCGGAAGGCGATGAAGCCAGAATGCGGCCCTGTTCGTTCACAAGCATGATCTTGTGGAAGTGGGGATCGAAACTCAGCATGGATAGAGGAAGCTTGTCCGAGCCTTTACTTAGCGCTGCATATTGAGTTTCAACCGCCTCCAGATGGCTGAATGCATCATCCAGGTAGACTTCGACGTAACGGACAATTGAGCTTGCGAAGACTTTGCTGTCGGAGGCGAAGTTGTCGATCATCCTATGCAGCCCGAATACGCCCAGGATAAAAATGGCGAACAGACCGGGCAGGACCAGCCAAAGCAGGATGACCCTGTTGAGGAGACGTGAAAGAGGCCGAGGCGGCGTCATTGTGTAAGGCTCCGAGAAACGGGGGGGTGGCTTGACGCGGGCCCAGGCACCCTGGCCGTGAGCCGCAAACGATGTGGCAGGCCGAGACGCACTGGATTCGCTCAGGCGTAGCTCGTACCACCAGTCCGTCTGGGCCGCAACCGGCTGGACTGGATTGCAGGGCCAATTGCAAGGGAAGGCATTTCTTGCAGGAATGTTGGCAGCGTACTCAAGGCAAACAATGGCGTATCATGGCGGCAGGTTCTTATGACAAAGCTGCCTGTCTTTCGACAAGTAACCTAAACTGGGCTTATGGCCCTCCGGTGATGTGAGACGCGGTGTTGCCGGAACTGTATGTGTTAAACTTCTTCCGGTCGTGTCTGCGGCCGAGCATGTCCTGTATTACCAAGCCGGCCGTCAGAATCAGATACAGACCCAGAATGGATAGCAGGATGATCAGAAGTTCGGCGCCGCCGTCAAAGTGTGCCATATGCTACCTCCTTGCCGGATAAGGCATATCCCCCTCAGGCTGTCAGCGTATTTGGATTATTAAGAATACGCTGTAGGGGGGATGCGTTATTGCCGGTAGGACATTTCCGGGCGACATCGAGAAAAAGTCCCCGGCAGCATGAGGCTGCCGGGGGTGGGGGGGGGGGTGTTATTCCACCCGGGGGGGGAGTCGGGCGGAACATTCGCTGTCTGCATGTCGCCCAGGTCTGCCTGGATTTTGGACAGACTCAGGCTGGTTGATTATGTAGCAAAGGGCGGGTTGGAAAAGCTGTCGGACGGATACTTTATTTCATGTAGGAAATGATCCTGAGTCGTTTTATACTGCTTGCACAACTAATGCATATCGAAAGAAGTGTCTGGTTGTTTCTTTCTATATTATTACCGTAATACTAGAAACTGCTTTCACTCAACATTTGGTAGCGTGTCGACTTGTGTGGCTTGATCCTCTTATATGGATTTGGTGTGCGTCTAATGAGCTTGCGTCTGGTTGCTTATCCGCCAATACCTGGTTTCGGAGTCAGAGACTCGGCCATGGTCATGGCCACGGCCGTGAGCGGCGTGGCCAGTGCCACGCCGAGGATGCCGAATAGGCTGCCCATTACGAGCTGCGCCATGAGAATGGCCACGGGATGCAGCGATACGGCCTGTTTCTGGATGAGCGGGGTGAGCAGGTAGCTCTCCACGCCCTGCACCACGAAGAAGATGCCCAGGACCCATAGGACCATGGGCAGGCTCTCGGAGATAGCCACGAGGGTCACGGGAAGCAGCGCTAGAATGGGGCCGAGGTAAGGAATGAACGACAACGCGCCGGCTATGAACCCGAGCGAGAGTGCCATCGGCAAGCCGATCAGGAGCAGGCCGAGCCAAGTAAGGATGCCGACCATGGTCATTTCCAGCAGGCGACCCATGAGCCAGCGCCACAGCACGGAACCCATTTCGCCCATGGTTTCTTCGGCCTTGCGAGCCCCGCTTTCCGGGAGGAATCGTCGCAGCAGTCGAAGATGGGCCTTGGGCATGGCGGCGAGATAGATTCCGATAAAGAGGATGATCACGCCGCTTCCCAGGGCACCCGCCGCAGAGGAGATCGCCCCGGCCGAGCGCTTCCATATCTCGTCCAGTTGATTGCGTATGCGTTCGGTTTCCGTGGCCTTGTCCGCTTCGCGCAGTATTACTCGGCCCAGGCTCGTTCGCGAAAGAGTGTCCTGCGCCTGCGAGATGCGCTCGGGGATTTGCTCCCCTAGCTCGGTTAGGCTCTCGGCCACACGCGGCAGGAGCAGCAGGGCCAGGAGCGCCGCCATGGTCAAGTACATGAGCAGGGTGGCGAGCAGTGACCAGCCGTAGGACAATGGGGTGTGTTCTTCAACGATGCGAGCCGAGCCGATCATGAAGATGGCCAGCAAGCTGCCGGCGAAGAGGAGCAGGAAGGCCTCGGGCGCGAGCAGGATGACCACGACCGGAGCCGCCATGAGCCCCAGGGTGCCGGCGACTACGGCGGTTCGGGCGGAAAGCCGCCTTGCTTCAATGTCCACGATCTCCCTCCGGCGTGCCCGGGGAGAGGGGGCCAGGCTCGCGCATGCCGAAGAGCTCTTCGTACTCGGCAGGCAGGCCGTGCAGAACCTTTTTGATATAGGCTTCGGACACGGCGTCCTTGAGCACTCCGGCCACGGCCTTGCAGCGCTCCAGGGCCTGGGGATAGCCGATCTTCATGCGCTTCTCGGCGCGGTTGTAGAACTCCTCCAGGTCATAGCGGTCCGTGCCCCGATCACAGGAAAACATGTTTTTGAGCTGGTTGGGCAGCTGGGCTTCCAGGCCGTCCCGCTCGGTTCTGGGCAGGCGTTCGCCCAATGTGCCCAGAAAGGCCTCCACGGTCTGTTCCGCCTCCCTGCGAGATTCGATGCCTGCCCTTTCCCTGACTGACTCGACGAACTGCTCGTATCGCACGCGGCCTCCTGTATCGTTGCAGATGGTTCCGCATGCCAGCATACTCGCAACCGGGGAGGCGGAGTGCAGGACCATTCCTGATTCTAGTGTCCAAGGGCGTCCGACAGTCTGCGGATGTACGGAACGCCACATGCTTTGCGGCTGGGCGGCGTGTGGCAGCCTCGAGGGCATGCTGCCCGGCGAAAGCGTCGCTGGCAGGAAAGCTACGAGCCCTTGAACGCGAGGATCAAGCGGCTGGGCGGAAGCTCAGGCGCGAATCAGAGGTAAGCGGCTGCAATGACGGGGAGTTCAGTGGATTTTGGAGGCAATTTTTCGATGAAGCGGTCGGGTCGCTTGGGACTAAAATCCGGCCAAGGGGAGGGTAAACCTTAGCCGGATTTTATGGAGGGTAATCCCCGCAAGGATTAAATAATTGCTAGCTAAAAGTAGGTGAAATTGCAAGGACAAACCTGCTCCTGCAAAACCGTGCGCGGGGCCGGGAGAAGCGTCCAGAGCAGAACCCTCATTTGAGGAGACGAACAGAACGTCCCATTTTATCGAAACTATTCCGTCTGGAATAGTGGTTCATCCACAAGAGAAACTCATCGGAAGGAAAGCAAGAATGTCATGGCGAATGGTGTTGCGAATTTTTTTCTTTTGTATAGAATAAATTTGTTTATCAAACACAAAATTGCTTAAACTTAATTTTTCAGAGCATTATATGTCGCGTATCCATAAGGGTATATACCTTTTTGCGAGGTGTGCCGCCAAAGGCTCCGTTTCGCATAATTACGTCCGTAGAGCATCTTCGGGGCGCGACATGTAGTTGTCTTCATCTCTCACATACAAGGATTGTCGGCCCCATGTCTCTCGGACATGGGGCTTTTTTTACCCATTAAGGAGGTTGCCGTGATTATTGGCTGTTTGAGAATCATCAACGGCCGCATGGAAGGATGCGCTTCGCCCATCGGGACTGCGCGGCCAGTACGGGATGCATTGTGGAAATGGCGCATTCACCGGGGCGCTCAGGAGTCCCCAGTTCTTAAAGCATTTTGCATTTCAGACGCTCCCTTCGGCGTTGACGGCGGAATTACATTCCGCCTACGCCTGCGGGGCGGCAAGCCATGCCGACGCATGGCTTGCAGAGCATTTTCAAAAGCAAAATGCTCTAAAGGCGCAGCGGACCTCCAGCCAATTACGCGACCGGCAGGGGAGATGTCTGGGGGTTGCCGGCTATTCTCTCTTTCCAGAGCCTTGAGCAGGATAAACGGCAGTGACAGTGATTCCGGTCAGAGGGGTGTGGCGGCGTGTTCCGTCAAGGAGGCGCGGCGTGTTCGATAGTTATGTGGAATACAAGCTCTCCAGCAGTCTCACGTCCAAAGCGGCGCCGGAGCACCTGCGCAGGGAGATCAGCGGGACGATCAGAAGCCTAAATCTGGATGATCAATATGAGGAGGCCGGAAGGCTGACCGCGACCATTCTCGATCTGCAGCGTGCTGCGGCGGAAGGTGTCGACAGGCGAGCCGTGTTCGCGCACGACCGGAACACCCTGGAGATATGGGAGCATCTCTACGGACGGGGTGCGAGCTTGGACGTCGGGCTGGCAAAGCTCCTTGAGCGGGGCAACCTTATCGTGATTGATAAGATCGCCGTCTATCACAAGCACAGGGGCAGGAATCTGGCGCTTCGCGCATTGGCCGACACGCTCAGGAGCTTTCGCGCGAATTGCGACTTGGCAATCCTCAAGGTCTATCCGCTTCAGTTCAGCAAAGGCAGCGCCAGTTTTGACATTCGCCTGCGCATGGACCTGCTGCCTAGAGACTGGGACACAAGCAGAGCCAAACTCAAGGCGCATTACCAAAAGCTTGGCTTTCAATGCCGTCCGGATTCCGATTTCATGTTTATCGCCAGCGATGAGGCCCACGAGCGCCTGACCACCTGGCGGTCGGGAGCCAAGGGGCCGAGTTCGGTATGATATCGCCCTTGCCTGTGTCTTGACCGCCTCACGCCGCGTTGACGAGATGCCGGGAGTCTTCGCCTGCCGGGAATCACCTGACAGGCGAAGACAACATTTCGGGGAAACCGGGCGAGGCTATCAAGGTGAGATCATCATGCACCCACAAGGCCGCCGCGCCGAGCTCCCGGCTAAGGAACTCGATTCCGCGCTCTGGGCCAAGGACGAGCAAGGCCGTGGCCAGGGCGTCGGCCGTCTCGGCGTTTTCAGCAAATACCGTTACGGCCGCGCTACCCGACACCGAGCTCAGGCTGTGCGGGTCCAGAACGTGATGACGCCGTCCCTGGCTCCTGGGATCATCGCCAGACGCGAAGCGACGATAGTCGCCCGAGCCGCATATGCCGCGCTCGCGCAGCAGAGCCGAGCCTAGCAGACCGGGACCGCGCGGATTCTCGATGCCCACGCGCCAAGCGCGCGTTCCGAAGCAGTACATGTCCCCACCGGCCTCCACGATGCCCGCCGCAACACCCGAGCGACGCAGCAGCTCCACTGTCGCATCGATGACCGCTCCCTTGGCCAGGCCGCCCAGGTCCAGGGCCATGCCGGCCTCGGGCAGAAACACCGTGCGCTTGACCGGGTCCAGCACGACCTTGCGGTAGTCCACCAGCCCTTGTTGCGCCCGCGCATACCATGGGTCCAGCCCCCAGTAGGCCGCGACACGACTCACGGCTCCCACGCTGATGTCGAAGGCGCCGCTAGTGAGCCTGCCCCAGGCCAGGCCGCGCTCGATGACGCCATAGGCCTCACTGCTGACCTGCGCCGGAGCGCGGCCAGCATTCAAATTCACGCGGCCTACGGAGCCGTGCGGATTGCGCAGGTCCAAATCGGCCTGCATGATGCGAATAAGTTCGAAGGCCTTATCCGCCGCGGCATCGGCCACGTGTCTGTCGGGAGCTTCCAGGCTCAGGCGGACGATGGTGCCCATGGCCAAGTCGGCATACTGGTATGGTATGCCGCTTATGCTTGCGGCAGCGGCGTTGCGGATCGAAGGCAGACCGGTTGCGGGCGGGTGTGCGTCTCGCTGCAGCGGAATGGCGGCCAGAATCAGGACCAGGGCCACGGCGCCGGCCAGGACCGGGCTGCGCGTCGCCACAGGCAGAGTTCCCGCGAGCAGGGGAAGGCAGCATAGGACGCCGCACAACCCGCCCAAGCCGAGGGCGGCCTCGGCCGTGCCGAAGGCGCGCACGGCAAGAATGCCGAGTAGAGGCCCAACCACGAACCCCAGGCTGGCAGCGGATTGGTACACGGCCATGTGCGTGGCCCGGTCTGGTCCAGAGGATGCGGCAAGTCCCAAGGATGCGGGCAGCGAAGCGGCCGAGCCCAAGCCTGCGGCCAAGCCGGAGATGGCCACGGCCCAGATTGTGGAAGGCAACAGCGGCAGGGCCAACAGACCCAGGGCGCTGATAAGCATGCCGCCGGCCGCCCAGCGCAGGGCGTACGGACCGTCGGCCAGCCGGCCAGTGAAGGGCAGGCCAAGGCAGACCGCAAGATTGGGCAAGCTGAAGAGCAGGCCGAAGAGCAGTGGATCGCGCGGCAGGCTGGAGGTCAGGAACATGGGCAGGAATGCCGCCCAAGCCGCGATGCCCAGAGCCCGGCCTGCCACGGCGGGCAGCAGCCTGGCGGCAAGCGGGTCGGCCAGGGCCGCACGCAGCGCGGGCAGCAGCCGTGGCCCGACCGGGTCGGGATGGCTTGCTGCAGTGCCGGGAATGGGCGGTCTGAATGTGCGCGTGCAGCGCGGCAAGGCCAGGAAGAAAAACAGAGCCGCCGCAAGCATGCCGACCGACAGGAAGGCCAGCACGGCTTGGATATCCCGTCCGGCCAGGATCAGCCCGCCCAGGAGAGGCGCCAGGAGAAAAGCCAGTTGGTTGGCCAGGGCGGCTTGCGCCAGGCGTCGACCGGCAGGCGCGGCCGAGGTTGGCCCGGCTGCCGCCGCCAAGGCTAGGGGCCTGCTGGCTCCGGCGCACAGCCCGAGGCCTGCCTGTACCAGCAGCAGCCCCAGCTGGGCTTTCCCGACACTGCTGGCCGCCTGGAAGAGCAGAGGCAAGGCCGAGGCAAATACACAGGCCAGGGCCATGAGCGTGCCCATGGATGCTCCGCTCCGGCCGTAGCCGTCCATGCGGTCGGCCAGCCAGCCCATCACGGGTGCTGCTGCCAATTTGGCCAGGAAATAAATGGAAAAGGCCGCTCCAATCCAGCTCGCGCCATCCATCGGAGCCAGGGGCGCGGAGGCGAGACCGGCGGCCGTGAGCGGGTAGGCGAAGGAGAATGCGCCCGCGGCCAGGCCGGACAAGGCCAAGCCCGTCAGCAATGCGGGCATGGACTGCGGGCGCGGCTTGGCGGGGCTGGTCATGTGTTGTCCTCGCGCGGATTCCTCTTAATCCACCAAGCTGCTGGGCCGCAGAAATGGCGGTATGGAACTCTCGGCCGCGACGCTTAGCGAACGCACCACGTAGCGCACGGTCTCGGCGTATAGGCCGGGCACGTTGTAGGGTGTGATCATGGTCGTGCGCACTGCGCCCACTATATTGGAGTAGATAAGAAAGGCGGTCTCGGCCTCGGGCAGTTCAGGATTGATGGAGCCGTCCTGTTGGCCCCGGCGTACGAAAGCCTGGAGAGCGCGGATGATTTCCAGGAATTTCTCGGCGATGCGCTCTCGCTCCGCAGGCAGCTCCACGTCGCTGAAGGGCGAGCAACGAATGAGCACGGGGAAGGTCCGGCGGTGCTCCTGGGTGAAAGTCAGATAGCTCTCCACGAACAGGCGCACGCCGTCCAGGCCGCTTCGCGCCTTGCGCGTTTTGTGGCTCAAAGTGGCCAGCAGGTCGTCGATCATGGAGAAGCCCGCGGTGATAAACAGGCTTTCCTTGTTGCCGTAATAATGGGCAACTAGGCCGAAGGCCACGCCGGCCTTTTCGGCGACCATCTTCATGGTCGTGGTCGAATAACCGTGCTGGCCGAAAACTTCCTGTGCTGAGTGCAGGATGGCCGTCTTCTTGGGCATGGAGTTTTCCTGCCTTGCGGCGGCTTCGGTGAGTGGCGGGTTAGACTCGGTCAGTGGCATTGACTTACCATTCATGTGAACAAGTTCACATTTGTCGATAATGTATTTACGTCGTTATTCATTTTGTGCTAGCGCCTAATGCATACGCTTGAGGCCTGAAGCGCGCAATGTGTATACGGCTTGCCGCTGGCCATGCCTGAAAATGAAAATTTCAGGTAAGTTGAAATAGCCTAACAAATCTTGATTGACGAATCAATCAGGCGGGGGTATACCCCCTTTACCGTGACAAGTTTGTAAGCAAGTTAACAATATTGTCCATGGTCGATGCCCTTGGGGCACTCGCGGGAGCATGCTCCCGGCCAACTCTGCCTGTCGCCAGGAGGCGATATGTGCGCGAGCGACAACTGCGGTCTCGTCTGCAAAGCCCAAGTGGCAAGCCCCACAAGAAGGTCTAAACGCCTGTGGGTGCACCAGTTGGGCCAGTGGACGGACAGGCCGATCATCAACCTGACAAGGCTCGCTTGCTCAATCGCGCGTCTCCTGGCTCATCTGTTGAATTTCCTCTCTTCCTTTATATCCCATCCACAAATTCATCTTCACCGAATTCCCTGTATCCAGAACGTTTCGATCCGTGCCAGGCGCATGCCGCCCGCGCGGACCGTAATCCGAGTGTGCACGCATCGCTTCGTGCGGGCGCGGGCCCGTGCGATATCGCTGCCGCGGCGCTGCCGACCGAAATGGCCGGCGCCGGGCGCGACACGCGGGCCAGGCTTCATGGTCCGCACTGAATGCTTGGGTGTAGGCGTTTAGACCTAGCCCAAACCGCGACGCATGTCCGCGCCATCCCGCAGGGTGGCGCTCGGGCCTGGCCCGTTTCGCTCAACGCGGCGTAGCGCGCCGCAAGCTGGAGGTTCGTTCATGTCCACTTATGTTACGGCCCACGTAGCGCGCCCCACACGCAGGGACGCCTACTATGACTGGCTGCAGATGCTTACCGGACTGGGGCTGGTGCTCTTCATGTGGTCGCACATGGTGCTGGTCTCCTCGGTGATCGTCGGCCCAGGGGTGATGAACGCCATCGCCGACTTCTTCGAATCCACCTACATGGCCCAGGTGGGCGGGCCGCTCATTTTTCTGGCCTTTCTGGTGCACTTCGTACTCGCGGCGCGCAAGATTCCCTTCCGCTTCGAGGGCCAGCGCCTGATGGCCGACCACGCCCTGATGCTCAAGCACCGCGACACCTGGCTGTGGCTGGTGCAGGTCGTCTCGGCCATGATCATTCTCATTCTCGGCGCAATCCATATGTGGGTCGTGCTCAACGACCTGCCCATCACGGCTCAGAAATCCGCGGCCCGCGTGCAGAGCGGCTTCTGGCTCGTGTTCTATGCCGTGCTGCTGCCCATGGTGGAGCTGCACGTGTCCGTGGGCTTCTACCGCATCGGCGTCAAGTGGGGCTTCATCCGCAGCGACAACCGCGCGATGGGCAAGAAGTTTGAATATGGGCTGTTCGCCCTGTTCATGACCATCGGCGTGATCACCCTGATCCGCTTCGCAACCCTGGCCACCGTCTTGGCGGAATAGGGGGGAGACATCATGCAGACCTATTTTTCCGATCTGCTGGTCATCGGCGCGGGACTGTCCGGCGAACGCATAGCCGTGGAGGCAGCTGGCGCGGGCTTCGGCGTCAACGTGCTGTCCATCGTGCCGGCCCGGCGCTCGCACTCATCGGCTGCCCAGGGCGGCATGCAGGCGGCGCTCGGCAACTGCGCCATGGGCAAGGGCGACTGTCCCGACGTGCACTTCGCCGATACGGTCAAGGGCTCCGACTGGGGCGCGGACCAGGAAGTGGCGCGCATGTTCGTGGATAACGCGCCCATAGAGATGCGCCAGCTGGCCTTCTGGGGCGTGCCCTGGAACCGCGTGGTGCCCGGCAAGTCGACCTTCTTCAAGGGCGGCGAGAAGTTCGAGAAGATCGAGGAGGAGGACAAGGAGGGCCTCATCACGGCCCGCGCCTTCGGCGGCACGGCCAAGTGGCGCACCTGCTACACCTCCGACGGCACGGGCCACGCGGTCATGTGCACCCTCGACAACCGCTGCGCCCAGCTCGGAATCAATGTTTTCGATAAGAAGGAAGCCATAGCGCTCATCCACGACGGCGCGAACTGTCTGGGCGCGGTGGTGCGCTGCCTCAAGACCGGCGTGCTGGAGGCTTACGTGGCGCGGGCCACGGCCATCTGCACCGGTGGCTTCGGCCGCATCTACAAGGCCACCACCAACGCGGTCATCTGCGACGGCGGCGGCCATGCCATCGCCATGGACACGGGCCTGGTGCCGCTCGGCAACCCCGAGGCCATCCAGTTCCATCCGACCGGCATCGTGCCCACCGACATCCTGGTCACCGAAGGCTGCCGCGGCGACGGCGGCACGCTCCTTGATGTGAACAAGGAGCGTTTCATGCAGATTTACGAGCCCGAGAAGGCCGAGCTGGCTTCGCGCGACGTGGTCAGCCGGCGCATGACCGAGCACATGCGCGCCGGCAAGGGCGTCAAGAGCGCCTACGGCGAGCACCTGTGGCTCGATATCCGCCACCTCGGCGACAAGCACATATCCACCAAGCTGCGCGAGGTGGACGAGATCTGCCAGAACTTCCTGGGTGTCGACCCGCGCGTGGACCTCATCCCGGTGCGGCCCACGCAGCACTACACCATGTCCGGCATCCGCACGAACAAGGATGGCGCGGCCTACGGGCTCAAGGGCCTGTTCTCGGCCGGCGAGGCCGCCTGCTGGGACATGCACGGCTTCAACCGCCTGGGCGGCAACTCCCTGGCCGAGACGGTCGTGGCCGGCGGCATCATCGGCAAGAAGATCGCCGAGTTCCTGCAGGGCCATGAGGTCAACTTCCCCACCAAGACCATCCGCGATGCCCTGCTCAAGCAACAGTCGCGCATCGACGCCCTCATCGCGGGCAAGAACGGCCGCGAGAACGTCTACAGGGTCCGCGAGGCCATGCAGGACGCGCTCATGGACGGCTGCTTCGTGTTCCGCAACGGCAAGGATCTGGAGAAGTGCGTGAACGTGCTGCAGGAAGTCATGGAGCGGGCCAAGGCTGTCGGCCTCCAGTCCAGCGGCATCGGCGCCAATCCTGAGCTGTCCGCCGCGCTCAAGATCCAGGGCCAGGTCAAGCTCGCCCTGTGCATCGCCAAGGCAGCCCTGGAGCGCAAGGAAAGCCGCGGCTCGCATACCCGCGAAGACTACCCCGAGCGCAACGACCGCGATTGGCTCAAGCGCACCCTGGCCTACTGGCCCGAGGGCGCTCGCCTGCCGCGTCTGGAGTACGAGGATCCGACCCCGTATTACGAGCTGCCCCCGGGCGAGCGCGGCTACGGCGGAGGCAAGATCATCACCGCCGACGCGGAGAAGATCGCCAAGTTGACCATCAAGCCGGGCGCGAAGCCGGCTGAAGCCGCCAAGGCCAAGACCGCCAACTAAGGGGAGCCGACGATGGCCAGAAACCTTCAGTTCGAGATATTCCGTTACAACCCGCAAGATCCCGCGTCCGTTCCGCACATGCAAAAGTACGTGCTGGACGAGACCGAGAACATGACCCTGTTCATCGCCCTCAACCGCCTGCGCGAAGAGCAGGACCCGTCGCTGCAGTTCGACTTCTGCTGCCGCGCGGCCATCTGCGGGGCGTGCGCCATGGTCATCAACGGCAGGCCCAACCTGGCCTGCAAGACCAAGACGAAGGAACTGCCGGACGAGATCACGCTTCTGCCCCTGCCAGTGTTCAAGCTGGTTGGTGATCTGTCCGTGGATACGGGCGTCTGGTTCCGCCAGATGTACGACAAGGTCGAATCCTGGGTGCACACCAGCAAGGCCTTCGACCCGGCGGCGCTCGAGGAGCGCATGGACAATGCCGTGGCCGAGCAGGTCTACGAACTCGAGCGCTGCATCGAGTGCGGCTGCTGCGTGTCGGCCTGCGGCACGGCGCGCCTGCGTCCCGATTTCCTGGGCGCCGCCAGCCTGAACCGCATCGCCCGCTTCGTGGTGGACCCGCGCGACCAGCGCTCGGACAAGGACTACTACCAGATCATCGGCAACGACGAGGGCATCTTCGGCTGCATGGGCCTGCTGGCCTGCGAGGACGTATGTCCCAAGGGACTGCCGCTGCAGAACCAGCTCGGTTTCCTGCGTCGCAGGATGGGCATTACGGCGCTCAAGCGGCTGTTCAAGTAAGGGGGAGATGATGCGCGAGATTCCCGCACAACAGATCATCGATACCGTGGCCGACATGTGCATCAAGGCCAACCGCTATCTGCCCGCCGACGTCAAGCGCGCCTTCGACGCCTGCGCCGCGGCCGAGGATTTGCCGGCGGCCAAGGAGGTCTTTCGTCAGCTCAAGGAGAACTACGAGCTGGCCGAGGAGACCGGCCTGCCGCTGTGCCAGGACACTGGCTTGGCCGTGTTCTTCGTGGACGTGGGCGACGACGTGCGCGTCACGGGCATGAACCTGCGCGAGGCCATCAACGAAGGCGTGCGCAAGGGCTACAAGGACGGCTTCCTGCGCAAGTCTTCCTGCGATCCCATGACGCGCAAGAACGTGGGCGACAACACGCCGGCCATCGTGCACTTCGACATGGTGCCCGGCGACAAGCTCAAGATCAGCTTCATGGCCAAGGGCGGCGGCTCGGAGAACATGAGCCGCGTGACCATGCTCGCCCCGGCCCAGGGCTGGGAAGGCATCAAGAAGTTCGTGATCCAGCGCCTGGCCGAGGCCGGTCCCAACCCCTGCCCGCCTACCATCCTCGGCATCGGCGTGGGCGGCACCTTCGACTATGCGCCCATTCTGGCCAAGAAGGCTCTCATGCGGTCCCTGGACGCGCTCCATCCCGATCCCAAGATCGCGGCCATGGAGCAGGAGCTGCTTGCGGCCGTGAACAAGCTGGGCATCGGCCCCATGGGCCTCGGCGGCAAGACCACCTGCCTGGGCGTGAAGATCGAGATGCGCCCCTGCCACCTGGCCAGCCTGCCCTTGGCGGTCAACGTCCAGTGCCACTCTTCCCGACACCAGGAGGTGGAGATCTGATGGCGGAATATTCGCTCAAGACGCCTCTGACCGACGCTGACATCCAGAAGCTCAAGGTCGGAGACGTGGTCAAGCTCACGGGCACCATCTACACGGCCCGCGACGCGGCCCACAAACGGCTGGTGGAGACCCTGGACAAGGGCGACGAACTGCCCTTCCGGCTGGAGGGTTCACTCATCTACTACGTGGGTCCCAGTCCCGCGCCTCCGGGGCGGCCCATCGGCGCGGCCGGGCCGACCACGAGCTACCGCATGGACAGCTATGCGCCGCGCCTGCACGGCCTGGGCCTCAAGGGCACCATCGGCAAAGGCAAGCGCAGCGAGGAGGTCAAGCAGGCCCTGCGCGAGCACAAG
Source organism: Desulfocurvibacter africanus subsp. africanus DSM 2603 (assembly GCF_000422545.1). Lineage (NCBI taxonomy): Bacteria > Pseudomonadati > Thermodesulfobacteriota > Desulfovibrionia > Desulfovibrionales > Desulfovibrionaceae > Desulfocurvibacter > Desulfocurvibacter africanus. The sequence goes on along the minus strand of NZ_AULZ01000008.1, from coordinate 20,490 downwards.
GCCGCCTACTTCGGGGCCACGGGCGGCGCGGGCGCGCTGCTCTCCAAGTGCATCACGGCGGCCAAGGTCATCGCTTACGAGGAACTCGGCCCCGAGGCCATCCGCGAGTTGAGTGTCAAGGATTTCCCGCTGCTGGTCATCAATGACTGCCAGGGCGGGGAACTGTACGCCAAGCCGGACCTCAAGGCCGCCGGGCTGGAGTAGGCCAGGCTGGGATAGGTTTGTCGCGCGCGAGTGCACACATGAACACTGGGAGGATATGATGGCTCTTTACACGAAGCAGGAAGCGCTGGAGTACCATTCCAAGGGCCACAAGGGCAAAGTCGAGGTCGTGCCCATCAAGCCCTGCAAGACCCAGAAGCACCTGTCCATGGCCTACAGCCCCGGCGTGGCCGAGGCCTGCCGCGCCATCCACCAGGATCAGTCCTTGGTCTACGAGTACACCGGTCGCGGTAACCTGGTGGCCGTTGTCTCCAACGGCACGGCGGTGCTGGGCCTGGGCAACATCGGCCCCCATGCCGGCAAGCCGGTCATGGAAGGCAAGGGCGTTTTGTTCAAGGTCTTCGCCGACGTGGATGTCTACGATATCAACCTGGACTGCAACGATCCGGACAAGCTCATCGAGATCGTCAAGTCCCTGGAGCCCACCTTCGGCGGCATCAACCTGGAAGACATCAAGGCTCCCGAGTGCTTCTACATAGAAGAGAAGCTCAAGGCCATGATGGACATCCCGGTATTCCATGACGACCAGCACGGCACGGCCATCATCTCCGGCGCGGGCCTCATCAACGCCCTGGAGATCAGCGGCAAGCGCGTCGAGGACATGAAGCTCGTGGTCTCGGGCGCGGGCGCCAGCGCCATCGCCTGCACCAAGTTCTACCTGAGCCTCGGCATCCAGAAAGAGAACGTCTACATGTACGACTCCAAGGGTCTGCTGCATGAGGGACGCAAGGACCTGAACGAGACCAAGAAGTTCTTCGCCCAGAAGAAGGACGTCGGCTCCCTGGGCGAAGGTCTCAAGGGCGCGGACATGTTCCTGGGCCTGTCCGCGGCCGGCACGGTCAGCAAGGATATGGTCAAGGGCATGGGCAAGAATCCCATCATCTACGCCTGCGCCAACCCCGATCCCGAGATCCCTTACCCGGACGCCAAGGAAGCCCGGCCCGACGCCATCATGGGCACCGGCCGCTCGGACTTCCCCAACCAGATCAACAACGTGCTCGGCTTCCCCTTCATCTTCCGTGGCGCGCTTGACGTGCAGGCCAAGGCCATAAACGAGGAGATGAAGATCGCCGCGGCCAAGGCCCTGGCCGCCCTGGCCAAGGAGCCCGCGCCCGACTACGTTTGCCAGGCCTACGGGGTCAAGGAACTCAAGTTCGGCGTGGACTACGTGATCCCCAAGCCGCTGGACCTGCGGCTCATCGAGTGGGAATCCACGGCCGTGGCCCAGGCGGCCATGGACACCGGCGTGGCCCGCAAGCCCATCGCGGACATGGAAGCCTACAAGAAGTCCCTGCGCGAGCGTCTCGGCGAGTCGCGCAAGCGCGTCGAGGCCTTCGTGGATATGTACAACCTGGACGTCTAGCCCAGGCTGTCTTCAACGTAATTTTACAACCCGCGCGCCTCGCGCGCCCGTCCGCGGCCCGGTGGACGGGTCGCGCGAGGGCTGCGCGGCAAATATAGAGGAGTGAGGCATGTAACGTCCCCCTTCTGGGGGCAAACAAGGGGAGGTCCCGTGAAAGAGTCTAGTCAAGGTCGAAGGATAGGTTTTATCCTTGGCCCCATCCTGTTCATTGCCATGCTGCTCCTGCCAGTGCCCGAGGGTATGAAGCCCGAGGCCTGGAAAGTGGCAGCCATCACCGTACTCATGGCCGTCTGGTGGATCACCGAGGCCATTCCCATTCCGGCCACGTCGCTGCTGCCCATCGTGCTGTTCCCTGCTTTGGGCATCATGAAGTCGGCGCAAGCCACAATTCCTTACGCCGACCATCTCATATTCCTGTTCATGGGCGGCTTCTTCATCGCCGTGACCATGGAGCGCTGGAACCTGCATCGGCGCATCGCCATTCACACCATCAGGCTGGTGGGCACGAGCCCCTCGCGCATGACGCTCGGCTTCATGCTGGCCACGGGCTTCCTGTCCATGTGGATATCCAACACCGCCACGGCCATGATGATGGTGCCCATCGGTCTGGCCGTGGTCATGCAAGCAACCGGCCTGAATAGCGATCAGATGCGTGAGCGCGTGGGAGGCTCCACGGGCGAAATCAACTTCGGCAAAGGCCTCATGCTGGGCATCGCCTACGCTGCGTCCATCGGCGGCGTGGCCACCATCATAGGCACTCCGCCCAACGTCATCATGGTCGGCATGATCGCGAAGTTGTACGGCCAGACCATCAGCTTCGCCGAGTGGATGATGTACGGCGTGCCCTTGTCCGCAATCATGCTGGCCATTACCTGGTTTCTGCTGACCAAGGTGCTGTTCAAGACCGGCAACCTGGAGCTCGGCGGAGGCGCGGCCATCATCGAGAAAGAGCTGCGCGATCTTGGGCCCATGAAGAAGGAAGAGAAGTACATCGTTTACGTGGGCCTCGTGGTCTCCTTGATGTGGATATTCCAGGCGCTCATCGTCAAGTACCTGGGCTTCAAGATGATCGCCGACGCGACCATCGGCATTCTTGGCGCCCTGGCCATGTTCGCCATCCCCTCCGACTTCAAGAAGGGCGAGTTTCTGCTCAACTGGAAGACCGCGGTCAAGATCCCCTGGGACGTCATCCTGCTCTTCGGCGGCGGTCTGGCCATCGCCAACGGCTTCGCCAAGACCGACCTGGCGGTTTGGATAGCCCAGCAGCTCACGCTGCTCGACGGCCTGAGCATGCTCTCCTTCGTCGCCATCGTGGTGACCATGACCATCTTCCTGACCGAGGTCACCTCGAACACCGCGACCGCCACGCTGCTCATTCCCATCATGGGCGCGTCCGCCGTGGCCCTGGGCGTGCATCCGTACGCCACCATCGTCGGCGCGGTCGTGGCGGCCTCCTACGCCTTCATGCTGCCCGTGGCCACGCCGCCCAACGCGGTCATCTTCGGCACGGGCTGTGTGACCATCCCGCAGATGGCCAAGGCCGGCGTGTGGCTGAACATCATAGGCATCATCCTTATCACGGGCTTTACCGCCTACATCATGCCCGCGCTGTGGGGCGTGGAGTTGAATACGCTGCCTGAATGGGCAAACGTCACGGCGACATCGGTGCCGTAACGGGCCTCTGGTTGTGAACGGGCGGGGCGCAAGGGCGCCCCGCCCACACCCTCCCGAGTCTTCCGGACGGGAGGAACATAGGTCCGGGCGCACTTCGCGCCCAAGCGAGGGACCATGCGACTGCCCAGGAAGTATTTCCCCATCATCGCCACATGCGCGGTGCTGCTGGTCGTGGCCGTGGCCGGGTATCTGACCCCGGCTGAATCCCAGAAACTTCCGGTACGCATCCTTTTCGACAATACGGGCGGAAAGGTGGTCTTCACCCACCTGCGTCACCATCGTGACTACGCCATCGCCTGCGAAGCCTGCCACCACGAGAACGCACCCCAGGGCGCCGAGCCACTGCCGTGCGGCTCCTGCCATCCGCTGGCCTTTGACGAGCAGTATGTGAAGCAGCACGTGGCTTCCTTCCCGGACAAAACGTACTGCATCCAGTGCCACCACCTGGAATACGCCAAGCTGAATTTCGGCCATGACGAGCATGTGGAGTACGCCGGCGGAGACTGCCAGGCCTGTCACCACGGCCCTGACATCGAGCCCGAGCCCCAGTCCTGCCGCAGCTGCCACCCCGAGGAAAAACCTGAGAGCGGTGACTCCATGCCCGATCAGATGGAAGCAGGTCACACCCGTTGCGCCAGCTGCCATCAGGATATGTTCGACCACGGCCTGACAAGCTGCAAATCCTGTCATGTGGAGGCGGACATGACCAAGTGGCACGGAGACTTCACCGGCTGCGCCCAATGTCATGACGAGCACCCCGAGAAGGAACTGGTGCTCACGCGCACCAATGCCTTCCACGACCAGTGCATGAGTTGTCACGAGGAGCGTCGGCAGGGGCCCTACAAAGACGATGACTGCAACAAGTGCCATATCCGGTGATCGCCATGAACAGGATGTTTTCTCCATCAACGGATCCGGGTCCAGCCGCAATGGCCTTGCCGGCGCCGGTCCGCGCTTGCGTGCCCCTGGCCGGCCATGCTCCTAGAGTGTCTTGCGGCCAGGCCGTGACCAAGGGTCAGCTTGTGGCCGAGGCGCTGGAACCAGGCCTGGGCGACGCGCACGCGCCCGTGGCCGGCAAGGTCGATCTGGTGGACAAGTGGAACGTGTGCGTAGTTGCGCAGGGCGAGGCCAGGGCTGAGCCGGTCGACCTCGCGGCGCTGGAGGGCGGCACGTTGCGCGCGGTCCTGCGGAGCCTGGGCGTGGATATCGCACCTCTGGCGGTAATAAACACGCTGGTGATCAACGGGCTCAACTCCGAGCCGGGCGTTACCTCGGCCGAGCTGCTTTTGCGGGACTTCGCGCCCACGCTGCAGGCAGGCCTGGACCTGGCCCGCAGGGTCATGGGCGCAAGTGTGTGCGTGCTGGCGTTGCGCCAGGGCGTGGCCGCCTCGCTGGCGGGCTGCGACACCAGATCCGTGCCCGCTGTCTACCCGCAGACCCTGGACCCCTTGGTCATCAAGGCCGTGACGGGCAAGGAGAATCCCGAGGGCGTGGCCGCACTGTCCGTGCATGAATTGTTCTGCCTGGGGCAGGTGGCCGAGACTGGTCTGCCCTGCGACAGGACCGTGCTCACGGTCGGCGAGCGCAACTTCCTGGTCGTCGTGGGCACGCCCGTGTCCGAAGTGCTCGCAGCCGCCGGCCTGGATGCTCGGGACGGCGACCGGGTGGTATTGGACGGCCTCTTTCGCGGCTTCACGGCCCGCTCCCTGGGGCAAGGCGTGGACAAGGGCGTGTATGGCTTGTCGGTAGTGCCGGCCGGGGCGCATGCTCCCGTAACCGATGCGCCGTGCATGGAATGCGGCAAGTGCGTGCGTATCTGTCCATCCAGGGTGGACCCGGGCTTGCTCTCGGGCTGCGCCGAGTTCGGGCTGCTCAAGCAGGCCGTGGACAATTACATCGACGCCTGCATGGAGTGCGGCCTGTGCGCCTACGTGTGCCCCACGCACCGGCCCGTGCTGCAGTATATCCGCCTGGCCAAGCAGCAGTTGCGCGAGGTGGCCGAATCAGTCTGATATTAGAGCATTTGCTTTTGAAAATGCTCTGCAAGCCGTGCGTCGGCATGGCTTGCCGCCGCGTAGGCGTAGGCGCAATTCACTTGCGCCGTCAACGCCGAAGCGGGCGTCTTAAAGGCAATCTGCTCTAGAGATTGCACAAGCGAGGACTGCCTCTGATTATGATCGATGGGAGACTGTTTCCCTCGGCCTTCGCGATATGAGCTGTTTGAAAACGACTTGGTCCGACAACCCGGGAGACTGCCATATGCAATCTCTGACGCCCGATAAAACGGCGCGAGTACTCGGGGCGGGAGCACTGCGCCCCCTGACCGCCGCGCCCGTGCTCACGGTCTCGGCTCCGCCCTTTGCTCACGCCGGCTCCAGCGTGCGCTCCCTGATGCTGACCTCCATCGCCGCTCTGGCTCCTGCCGCGATAATGGCGGCAGTGGCTTATGGACTGCCGGCCGTGCGCGTCATGGCCTTGTGCGGGGCCACGGCCATAATAACCGAAACCTTGTGCGAGCGGCTCATGGGCCGTCAGAGCAGCGCGGACGACTACCACTGCCTGTACGTGGGTCTCGTGCTGGCCTTCCTCCTGCCAGCCGCCGCGCCATGGTGGCTGGCCGTCATGGGCGCGGCGTCGAGCATAGTGCTCGGCAAGATGATCTTCGGCGGCCTGGGAGGCAGCCCCCTGAGTCCGGCCCTTGTGGGTTGGGCAGTGTGCCGCTTGTCTTGGCCCGAGGCCATGGACGCCGAGTTCTCTATGCTGGCCTCGGAGTTGATTTCGCCCCTGCACCATCTCAAGTTCTTCGGCCCCGAGGCCGTGGACGGGATCACGTCCGTGCAGCTCCTGCTGGGGCGGCAGCTCGGCGGCCTGGGCGCAAGCCAGCTCTGGGCCGTATCGGCGGGCGGTCTGTTGCTTCTGGCCCTTGGCCGGGTGCGTTGGGAAATTCCGCTGGCTTTTCTAACCGGTCTGGTCGCCACCACGGGAATCTATTGGCTGAGCGATCCGGCGTCCCATGCCTCGCCGCTCTTCCACCTGCTGGCGGGCAGCGCCATTTTCGTGGCCTTCTTCGCCGCCACGGACGAACCCTCCAGTCCATCGCGCGTGCTGCCCATGCTCCTGTTCGGCCTGTTGGCCGGCGCGCTGACGGCCGTCATCCGCATCTACGGCATCTATCCCGACGGCGCGCCCTTCGCCGTGTTGCTGGCCAATCTGTTCACACCGATGCTGGCCCGCATCCGGCCCAAACCTTTCGGAGCGAGGTAGGCCATGCGCGAGATGTTCAAGATGGTCGTGGTGCTCTCGGTCATCGCCGGTCTGTCCGGCCTGACCCTGGCCTCCCTGCGCGAATACACCGCCCCGCGCATCGAGGAGCAGGTATTGGCCTATGTGCAGAGACCGGTGCTCGATGCAGTCATCGGCCAGCGTGACAACGACCCGGTTCAGGACCGTCAGACCTTCGTTTTGCCGAGTACGGGCCGCGAAGTCCTGGTCTTTCCGGTCATACGGGAAGGTCGGCTCGTGGGCGTGGCTTTCGAAACCCAGGGCCCTGGTTACGGCGGGGACATCGGCGTCATCACAGCCTTTTCCCTGGAGTCGGACCGCATCATGGGCATCGGCATGACGACCATGAAGGAAACACCGGGCGTGGGCACTCGCGTGGCGCAACACGGCTTCACCACGCAGTTCCACAACCGCGCCCTGGACGGGCTGGCGCTGTCGGCCCAGGGAGGATCGGTCAACGCCGTGGCCGGGGCCACGGTTTCCTCCACCGGGGCCGTCGAGGCCGTGCGTCAGGCAGCGGAAATTTACAAGGCGCTTAAGCCCGAATTCGAGAAGACCTGGTCCTGACACATCCGGGATCGGTTATAGTTTTAGCCTGGAGGCATCGCATGAACGCGCTGTGGAAGGAATTCTCCAAGGGTCTGTGGAAGGAGCTGCCGCCATTCAAACTCGTGCTCGGCCTGTGTCCGACCCTGGCCGTGACCAAGACGGCCGGCAATGGCCTGGGCATGGGCTTGGCGGTCATCTTCGTACTGGCCTTGTCCAACCTCCTGGTCTCCCTGGTGCGCAATATCATCCCGCCCAAGGTGCGCATCGCCTGCTTCATCGTCATCGCCGCGACCCTGGTCGTAGCCGTGGAGCTGCTCATGCAGGCTTATGCCTATCCGCTCTACCTGCAACTGGGCATCTTCGTGCCGCTCATCGTGGTCAACTGCATCATCCTGGGCCGCGCCGAGGCCTTCGCCTCTCGCAACGGGCCGCTGCTGTCCGTGGCCGACGGCCTGGGCCTGGGCCTGGGCTTCGCCATGTCCCTGACGTTCCTGGGCGGGCTGCGCGAGCTGCTTGGCTACGGCACACTTTTCGGCCAGCAGATCGCTTGGTCGAGCTTCAAACCCTTCGGTTTCATGGTCGAGGCGCCCGGGGCCTTCGTCTGCCTGGGACTGCTCCTGGGAGCCATGAACTACGCGACCAATTGGCGCCGCAGGCGGCAGGGCTTGGCCGAGATTGAGAACCTGAGCTGCGGCTCGTGCCGGGCCTGCTCGGCGGCGGGCATCCGCGGCGGCAAGTAGGAGAGCGCCATGCAGGAATACTTCCTTCTTTTCGTGGCCGCGGTTTTCGTCAACAATATCGTGCTGGCCCAATATCTGGGCAACTGCCCGTTCATCGGCACCTCCAAGGAGAGCGGGGTGGCGCTCGGCATGGGCGCGGCCGTGGTCTTCGTCTCGGTCATGGCCGCGGCGATCACCTGGCTGGTGCAAAAATACCTGCTGGAGCCCTTCGGCATAGGCTACCTGCAGACCTTGACCTTCATCCTGGTCATCGCGGCCCTGGTGCAGTTCGTGGAGATGTTTCTCAAGAAGGCCATGCCACCCCTGTATAAAGCCCTCGGCATCTTCCTGCCGCTGATCACCACCAACTGCGCCGTGCTGGGCATCGCGCTCATCACCCAGCGCGCCGAGTATTCGTTCATCAAGACCGTAGCCTTCGCGCTGTTTTCGGGGGCTGGGTTCATGCTGGCGCTGGTGCTCCTGGCCGGCATCCGCGAACGTCTGGCGGTCAAGCGCGTGCCCCGCTCCCTGCGCGGCACGCCCATTGGTTTGGCCATGGCCGGGCTCATGTCCCTGGCCTTTTTCGCCTTCAAGGGCATGATAGGGTAGCAGCCCGTTGAAAAACGGGCTGTTCGGGCCAGGATGGCCCGCCGGGTGCGCAGCAACCGTCCGGTATGGTGGAGCTTTGCTCAACCATTCCGGAGTTGAAAAAGTGCAGGGCGGACTTTTTCAACAGTCTGTCAGGGAGGAGGTCGTATGATTCTATCCTCGATGCTTGTACTTTTCGGCCTGGGCCTGGTGTCGGCCCTGGTGCTCGCCGTGGCCTCCAGGCTGCTGTTCGTGAAAGAGGACCCGCGCATCGCGCAGGTGGAGGGCGCATTGCCCGGCGCGAACTGCGGGGGCTGCGGCTATCCGGGCTGCGCCGGCGCGGCCGCGGCGGTGGTCTCTGGCCAGGCCGACGCCGGGGTATGCGTGGTGGGCGGCATGGAAACGGCCCAGAAGGTCGCGGCCATCATGGGTCTGTCCGTGGTTGAGCGCGAGCCGCAACTTGCCGTGCCCGATTGCACGGGCGGACCGCGCGCCGAGGAAGCCTTCAGCTATGAGGGAGTGGACGACTGCCGCGCCGCGGCCATGCTCTACGGCGGCTCCAAACGCTGCCCCGAAGGCTGTCTCGGTCTGGGCTCCTGCGTGAAGGTCTGTCCTTTCGACGCCATCCACATGGGACCGGACAACCTGCCGCACGTAAACCCCGCCGAATGCCGGGCCTGCGGCAAATGCGTGGCCGTATGTCCGCGCGGGGTCATCAGCGTGCTCGGGCTGACCACCAGGCTCCTGCACTTGAATCAGACCAACGACTGTCTGCCGCCCTGCCGCCAGAAGTGCCCTGGCCAGATCAACATTCCGCGCTACGTCGAGCAGGTGCGCCAGGGCGACTACGAGGGAGCCGTGGCGACCATCCGCGAACGCAACCCGTTGTTGCTGGTCTGCGGCCGCGTCTGCCCCAGGCCCTGCGAAACCGTTTGTCGCAGGGGCAATGTGGATGAGCCCGTGGGCATCAACATGCTCAAACGTTTCGTGGCCGACCACGAAATGCATTCCGGCACGCGCTTTCCGGTGCCCGTGGCCAAGGATACGGGCCGCAAGGTGGCCGTGATCGGCGGCGGGCCGGCGGGCCTGTCCTGCGCCTTCTTCCTTCGCCGATTGGGCCATAGCCCGACCATCCTGGAGGCCATGCCCGAGTTGGGCGGACAATTGCGCTACGGCATTCCCGAGTACCGCTTGCCTAAGGCCGTCCTCGACTGGGAGATCCAGGGCATCCTGGACATGGGCGTGGAGGCGCGCACGGGCGACAGGTTCGGCAAGGACTTCAGCATCGACAGCCTTAAGACCGAGGGCTTCGAGGCCTTCTTCCTGGGCATCGGCGCTTGGGAGCACTCGACCATGCGCGTGGATAACGAGGACGCGCCCGGTGTCATGGGCGGCACCGAGTTCCTCACGACCCACGCGCTGGGCCGCACGCCGGAGGTCGGCAAGCGGGTCGTGGTCGTTGGCGGCGGCAACACGGCCATGGACGCCGCGCGCACGTGCATCCGCCTGGGCGCGGAGGTGACCCTGGTCTACCGTCGCTCGCGCAAGGAAATGCCGGCCAACGCGGAGGAAGTCGACGCAGCCGAGGAAGAGGGCGTCAAGTACCTGTTCCTGGCAGCGCCCACGCGCGTGGTGCTGGACGGGAACGGCCGGGCCAAGGGCCTTGAGTGGCAGCGCATGGAGCTGGGCGAGCCCGATGCCTCGGGCCGGCGCAGACCCGTGCCCGTGCCGGGCTCGGAAACGGTCATAGAGGCCGATTTCATCGTCGCGGCCATCGGCCAGAAGCCGGATATCTCCTGTCTCTACGAGGATGGGAAGGCGTGCCCCCTGGAAACCACCAAGTGGAAGACCATCGTGGCCAATCCCGACACGCTGCAGACCGCCGTAGAAAGCGTGTTCACGGGCGGCGACGTGTTCACCGGCCCGGATCTGGTCATCACCGCCGTGGGCGCCGGCCGCAAGGCCGCACGCTCCATACACTACCTGCTGACCGAGGGGCGCATCCCGGTGTCCGAGAAGACTCAGCGCGAGATGATTCCCTGGACGCTCTTCAAGGAGGTGCCGGGCGTGGAGGTCAAGGCAAGAGCTAGGATGCCGCACCTGTGCGAGGGCGACGAGCGCACGTGCACCTTCTCCGAGGTCGAAGGCGCCATCCCGGAGCAGGACGCCCTCAAGGAAGCCGCGCGCTGCCTGCAGTGCGGCCTGCTATGCTACAACCGCGACATTGACGCCAACCCGGAAGTGCCCCTGGACCAAGTGCATTGATTCTGCGGCCGTGCGAGTGCGAACTGAAGAGAGGCCGGATTCGGCCTCTCTTTTTGTGATCCGTAAGCTGGTATGTCGACCCTATTGTGCGATTGCTCTGGCTAACGCAGTTTGCCACATGAATTGGGGAGGCAGGATAATCATTTCCATGCCTTATCACGCTCCAAAGTCGGAGCAGGCCGTCTGCGGCCATAACGCAGTTTGACCAGGGCTCGCGCGCGGTCTATTGGTAGCTTTCGTACACTGATCAGGAGGACATAATGCGTAATGTGCTGCAGCGGATGCGCTGTGTAATGGATAAGGATATCGGCATTGATCTCGGCACCAAGAACATCTCGGTCTATGTGAAGGGGCGAGGCCTCGTATTCCATGAGCCCACGGTAGTGGCCATAAAGCGCGGGAACGGCAAGGTGCTGGCCTTGGGGGGAGCGGCAAAGCGCATGCTGGGCCGCTCATCGCGGGATGTGCAGGTGGTCAACCCCATGCGTGAAGGGGTCATCGCTGACCTTTCGGCCACCGAGGCCATCTTTCGCCACATGTTCGAACAGGTGCTGGGCTATGGGTCCTACAGACGCTCCAAGGTTATGATCTGCGCGCCCATCGGCTCAACGCACCTGGAGCGGCGAGCCCTGCGCAACGCTGTGCAGTCCGTGGGCGCGCGCAGCATGGACATGCTCGACGAGCCAATGGCCGCTGCTCTGGGGGCCAAGCTGCCTGTGGCCGAGCCCGTGGCCAGCATGATCGTGGATATTGGCGGGGGCATCACCGAGGCTGCCATTATCTCGCTGGGCGGAATCGTGAACCACACGTCGATGCGCTGCGGCGGCGAGAAAATGGATGAAGCCATCCAAAGCCACGTCCGGCGCAGGCACAACATGCTTATCAGTCGGGGCGAGGCCGAGGAGGCCAAGATACACGCGGGCAAGGCGCATCCGGACCTGGAAGATATGGTCGTAACCGTGCGTGGCCGCAATCTGGCCACGGGCCTGCCGGATGCCGTGAAAGTGACTTCGGCTGAAATCCACGAGGCAATCCGCGAGCAGGTGAGCGCCATCGAGCGCATCGCGCATGAGGCTCTCGAGCGTTGCCCGGCCGAGTTGGCCGGCGATCTCATGACGAGCGGCATCAATCTAACAGGAGGCGGCAGCCTGCTGCGCGGCATGGACGATTATTTGCGGGAAAAGTTGGGGATCCCGGTTCGCGTCATGGACGATCCGCTCCGGAGCATCGTGCGTGGGTTGGGCTATGTCCTGGAGTCGCCCAGAGAGGCCTAGATTGCCCAGGCCAACAGGGCCGAGCAGCACTCAAAAATAGGTGAATGCTTATCGAAAGCAGACCACGCGACGTGGTTGCAGCAGCCTGCCATTGCACTACGCAGGCCCGCAGACGCGCTTTTCCTGGGAACTGCTTGGCGGGAGAGACTCTTGGAGGGCAGAGCTCCTTTCAGGAGCTTGTGCGGCGGCCTTAGCCGCCCGACGCGTCCGTCTGGGGCTTGGCGGCCGCGAGGCCCAGCGAGGCCAGATCCTTTGTCAGCCGGGCCTTGGCCTCGGCCGGTATGCGGAAGGCCAGGTCCATGGTGCCTACGCGCACCGTGAACAGCATGCCGCCATCGCTGCCCGGCGCAATCTTGGCCGAGGTCGTTTCGATGGGCTTGCCTACGGCTCGTGCACCCTTTTCGATATCCTCGCGTTGCGAGAGCGGCAGCTTGTCGGCGGCCATATGCGCCAATCCGGCCAAAAGAGGCACGAACCTGGCCATCTGCTGGTTGTCGAAGGCGATGGAGATGCGCTTGGCTTCGGTGGAGGTGAGTTCCACCAGGATGACGCGTCCGTCGCTGGAGGTGCCGCCGTGAAAATCCTGAATGTATTTCATGCGTCGGTTCCGGGATAAGTTGATTGATGCTGCTGAGCGTTTAAAGTCTGCCTAGGAGAAACAGGACCTGCCGTCAAGATAAGGTATGTAATGAAAAAGACGCGTCCGAGCGAGGTTTAATAGTGTCCGTGCGGTGCAAGACGCACGCGATCAACGGCCGAGGGTTGCTCTGCTCGGGGGGGAAAAGCCGGTGGCTGGTCCTGCTGGGAAGCCGAGAACGGATTCATCTGCGGGGAATGGCATTGAGTTTCGCGTCAAGATCGTCCATGTCCACGGGTTTTGGGATGTAGTCGTCCATTCCGGCATTCAAAAACCGCTCGCGGTCCCCGCTTAGGGCGTAGGCGGTCAGGGCGATGATGGGAATGTTGGCCGGAGCGCCCGGAACCTGGCCTTCACGGATGCGTCGGGTGGCCTCGACCCCGTCCATCTCGGGCATCTGCGCGTCCATGAGCACTACCTCGAAGGGCCGCTCGGCCAGGCGATCCAGTGCTTCGCGGCCTGTAGCCGCCACGGTGACAGCGTGGCCCCGGACCTTGAGCATTTCCGTAAGCACGAACTGATTGATGGGATTGTCCTCGGCAAGAAGTATGTTGAGCGGCTTGGTCGATGTGGCCGTCCTGCCGTTGGTAGCCATGGGCCTCTCCAACTGCCGCTCCATGCGGTCGAATTCGGCGGTGAAATGAAATGTGGAGCCCAGGCCCGGCTCACTGTCGACCCATATGCGCCCGCCCATGCGCTCCACGAGTTCCTTGGAGATGGTCAGGCCAAGGCCTGTGCCGCCGTACTTGGCATGAGCCGAAGCCTCGGCCTGGGAGAAGCTCTGGAAAATGGCCTGCTGTCGCTCGGCTGGAATGCCGATGCCCGTGTCGCGCACGCTGAAGTGCAGCCGCACGGCTTCGGGATGCTGTAGGTCGCTCGGTTCCCTGGCTACATGCAGTTCGATGCGGCCGCGCTCGGTGAACTTGAGGGCATTGCCCAGGAGATTCGTCAGCACCTGCCGTAATCGGCCCTCATCGCCTACCAGCCAGACCGGGACGGTTGGGGAAACGGCGAGGTTCAGCGCGAGGCCTTTTTCCTCGGCAATCATGGACATGGGACCGAGCACCGAGTCCAGGGCTTCGCGCGGCTGAAAAGGTTTGCGCTGGGGTGCAAACCTGCCGGCCTCGATTCTGGACAGGTCCAGAATGTCATTGATGATATCCAGCAGGGCTCGGCCCGACTGGCGAATGAGCTTGAAGTGCTCTTTGACATGCTGGGGGCAGCGCCGCTCCGCGAGTTCGGCCATGCCGAGAATGGCGTTGAGCGGTGTGCGGATTTCATGACTCATATTAGCCAGGAATTCGCTCTTGGCTCTGGTTGCGGCCACGGCCAGGGCTTTCTGGCTCTCCAGTTCGGCGATGCGCTCCTGCAGTTCGGCGTATAGGCGCACGTTCTCCATGGCCACTGATGTCGCGTCGGCCAGGGCCTGCAGCACGCTCAGCTCGCGCCGCGATGGCCTGTGCCGTCTTGCCCAATACGCGCCTATGGCCGCCGTGGGCTCTTCCCGGTGCACGGGCACCACCAGCAGGCTTTTGACAAAGGTGGGCTCGTAGACACCGGGAGGGATGCGTTCGTCGGCGGAGATATCTTCAATGGCCGCCGGCTGCCTATGCAGCATGACCCACCCGCCGATGCACTTTTCCATGGGGAAGCGCATGCCCTTGAAAAGGGGCCTTATGGCGCTCTCGTCGGCGTAGTAGGACAAGTCTCCTTCGCGCAGGATGAAGGTGGCTCCATCCGCGCCCATGAGGTCCCTGGCCGCAGAGCGGACCACGGCCGCGATATCCCTGATTTCCCGCGCCCGAGATAGATCCCGGCTGGCCTTGACCAGTCTTTCCAGGGCCTTCTGGTAAGAAATGTCGTAAGTCTTCATTGTCCTGCCTGTAAAAACTGAGGGGCCAGGACATATCTGTATACTCGCTTTTCCCGCGCTTGCCAGGGAAGAAGGCTGAATTGTGAAGGCTTACTTCCCGATTCAGGGGCTTTTAGCATTCAGGAGAGCCTCGATCTCCAGAGGGTCGCCACGGGACGGCTCGCGCTCAAGGTGCAGGGCTTGGTGATCGCAACGCGTCAGGCATACGCCGCAGCCCATGCATTGCTTCTCGTCCACCCAGGCGTGGTCGTCGCGGATTCCCATCGCGCCGAAGGGACAGGCCTCCGTGCAGGCGCCGCAGCCCGCGCAATGTTCGGTCTCGACCCGGCAGACGTAGCCCGAGGATGCCAGCATGGGCACCCCGCGCTTGTGGGCCTGCATGGCTCCGCAACAGCACGAGCAGCAGTTGCAGATGGCGTAGAAGCGTCCCAGCATGGCGTCCTTGAAAAAGGCATGATGCGCGTGGCCGCGCGCGTCCTCGGCCGAGAGGATGTCCAAAGCCTCCTGCACGCTGATGCGCCGGGTGCGCTTGGGGTGGTGTTCCAGCATGAACGAGGCGAACGGATCGCCCACGAGGAGGCATACGCTCAGAGGCAGGCAGGGGTTTGGCGAGGCCGCGCGGCAGGGGCAGTCCAGGGCCGCGATCAACGTCGGGTTCTTAAGCACTATGTCGCGGGCCTGGGTGTACGGGATGACCTGTTCGGGCAGCTCCAGGCTCACTTCACGTCCCACGCTGATGAGCTTGCGCGCCGAGTCGAGGGACACGGCCTTGCCGTGGTACGAATCGGCAAATACTTTTTTCCCTCTGTCAGGATCGGTCCCGCCGCCGCTCAGCAGCCTGGAAAACTTACCCAGGCCGGCCAGGAGCGGGTAGATCAGCCTGGAGGCGGGGTGCTGGCCCTTGGCCATGGCTATGTAGAGATAGCACCAGCGGCCGTAGACATAGGCGTGCAGCCTGTCGAAGACCGTGAAGCCCGGCGTGCGGCGGGCTTCGTCCAGGAAGGCGCGTGTGGAGGGCTTCATTGGCAGGGGTATTCGCATGTATGTAGATAGCCGGACAGATGAGGGAAATGCAAGCCTCTCCTTTCTCGGGCTTCTGCTTTCTCCCTGCGTCATTCTTGCTCCTGCTCCTCTTCGGCCTGGATCTCCTCCCGCTCTTGCGGTGAGAGCCGTGCGCCGACACGCTCCAGTGCCTGGGGTCCGTATTCATCGCAGTAGCGGCGGGTCACATCGGCATCCAGGGAGGCTTCCTGACCCATGCGTTCGCTTTCGCAGGCCATGTTCCGAGCAGCGTAGTAATCCTCGTAGGCCTGGCGGTATTCGCCTCTTCGCTCGTGGCATTCCGCCAGGACATTGCGGGCCCATAGCCGCTCGTATTCATTGGCGTCTTCACCCGCCAGGCTTTCCACCGTGTATTCATATGGCGTAGCCAGATCCAACGGACAATCCTCGGGCCGGTGCAGGCTTCCGGAACCGCCACGCCAACCGGCGCAGGACGTGGCGAGCAGCGCGAGAATCAACAGAATCAGGGATACGACCTGCCGCTTCATGATCAACCTCCTGGGGTAAGGGCCCAAGCCGTCGTTTTCATAGTAGCAGGCGCGGCGGGAAGGAGAAGCGAAAATTCGGGCAAATGGAACGCAAGCCGAGGTGTTGAACTGGGCCGGGAGCCATTCGCCCGGCCCTTGAAGCGGACAAGGCGTCAGATCTTTTGCTCTACCTGCTCGAAGCAGGGGATGCACAGGGTCTCGCCGCCGAAGCGACGGGTGCGCGACTCCATGGTCAACTCGCCGCAATGGGCGCAGGCCAGGCTATCCAGGATGCGCGCTGGCCTGGGTGGCAGGGACTCGATGGCCTCTATGCTGAACAGGATCTCCAGGTCGGCGTCCATAATTGCTTTCTGGACCTGCGCACGCAGCTCCTGCGAGCGGCGTTTCTCCTCCTCGCTGGCCGTGCCGTCCACGATCCTCTTCATTAACTCGCGCATCTCCACGCCGGCCGGACCGTAGGCATCGGGCCTGAGCAGCGCGCGCAGGGCCTTGCCGTCCGACCGGCGATGAAAACTGAAGGCCATCTTGCCATGGTCGCGATGGATGAAGTTGCCCTTGCCGTAGGTGCAGCCCGTGAGGAACTGGATGGCGTCCGCCCCGCACATGTCCGTTTCGCTCACGGCCACGAGGGGGCTCTGATCGTTGTGGCCCAGCTCGCGCAGACAAAGCTCGGCGGCGCGCAGGCCGATGCTCAGGCCAGGGCACTCGTGCCCATGGAATTCAATGGTTTTGGCGATTTGCTCGGTACTTAAAGAACAGCCCATGCTGATTTCTCCTCTTTCAGATGTCCTTGGGGATGATGAACGGTTGCCGGCCGTGGTGCACTATGTCCACGGCCACGCCGTAGACGGACTCGATGACCTCGGGGCCCAGTTCGTCGGGCGTGCACAGGGCGTGGACGCGGCCGTCCTTGATTAACAGGAGCCGGTGCGCGAAGCGCAGGGCCGTGTTCAGGTCGTGCATGGTCATGATCGCGGCCATACCGTGGCCTTCGACCACGTGCCGGATGGTGCGCAGCACCTCCAACTGGTTGCGCAGGTCCAGGGAGCTGGTCGGCTCGTCCAGCAGCATAATTTGGGGCTCCTGAACCAGGGCGCGGGCGATGCAGACCTTTTGCAATTCGCCGCCGCTCATCCGGTCGATGGAACGCAGGGCTAGATGGCTCAGGCCTACGTGGCGCAGGGCTGCCTCGACTAGGCGCAGATCCCTGGCCGATGCGCGCCAGCCCATATGCGGCTTGCGGCCCAGCAGCACGGCGTCGAAGGCGGTCATGCGCCCGGCTTCAGCGCGCTGCGCCACGTAGCTCAACCGCTTGGCAACCTCGGCGCGGGCCATGCGGAACACGTCCAGACCCTCGACCAGCACCGCGCCGCCCCTGGGCCTGTGCATGGCGTTCAGGCACTTGAGCAGCGTGGTCTTGCCCACGCCGTTGGGCCCAAGCACTGCCAGTATCTCACCGGCCGCTATATCGAAACCCAGGCTGTCCAGCACCTGGCGACCGTCGTATCCGAAGCAGAGGTCTTTAGCGTGCAGGATCATCGCCGCCCCCGGACCAAAAGAAACAGGAAGGTAGGCGCGCCCAGGAAAGCCGTGAGCACGGACACGGGCAGCACGTGCGGGGCCAGGGCCAGCCGCGCGGCCGTGTCCGCCGCGAGCAGCAACGCCCCGCCAAGCAGGCAGCTAGCGGGCAGCAGAAAGCAGTGATCATCCCCGATCATGCGCCGGGCTATATGCGGACAGACCAGGCCCACGAAGCCGATGATGCCGAGAAAGGACACGACGGTCGCCGTGAGCACGCAGGCCGCGAGCATCCCGGTCAGGCGCACGCGCTCCACGAGCACGCCCAGGCCATGCGCGGTTTCGTCGCCCGCGTCGATGGCGTTGTAGTTCCACCGGTTGGCGATGAAGAAGACCATGGCCGGAACCACGACCCCGGCCATGATGCCGATTTCGCGCCAGCCAGCGCGGGCCGTGTCGCCGAAGGTCCAGAAGACCATGGCCGCCAACTGCACGTCGTCGGCGAAGTATTGCAGGAGCATGGTTCCGGCCGTGAACAGCGAGCCCAGGGCCACTCCGGCCAGGACCATGACCTCGGGCGTGGTCCCGCGCAAGCGCGCCACGGCCACGATGACCAGGGCCGCCAGCAGGCAGAAGGCGAAGGCGCAGGCCGTGGTCAGCCATGGGTTCAGGATGGTCACGGCCCCGGCGTTGGCGCTTTGCATGATTCCTGATCCCAGCACCATGACCGAGAAAGCCGCGCCGAAAGCCCCGGCTTGGGACACGCCCAAGGTGAAGGGCGAGCCGAGCGGATTGCGCAGGATGGACTGCATGGCCGCGCCGGCCACGGCCAGGCCTATGCCGGCCAGAATGGCGGCCAGAGCCTGGGGCAGGCGGATGTTCCAGATGATGAGCGCCAGGCGCGTGTTGTCGGCTTGGCCCAGCAGCGTGCGCAGCACGTCCGCCAAGGGGATGCGCACCGCACCCAGGGATACGGCTGTTACCAGCAATAGGCCCGACAGGCCCACGAGGCCGATCAAAAGGAGTGTCTTGCGGCTGATGTAGGCTGAATACTCGGCCGGGATTACGCCGTCCTCGAAATGGGGCACGGCTACTTCACCGGCACTGGCTGAAAGGCCAGGTTACGGAATAGCGCGTTCATCTGCCCGAACACGGGCTTGCCGACCAGGAAGGCGTAGATCTCGTCAGCCTTGGTCGCCGGATCGACGTCCGCGAAGCGCTCGGGATAAAGCGTCTTGCCCACGAAGTAGCCGTCGGCGAAGATGGAGCCGAAATTTTCGGAGTACCAGTTGAAGGGAAGCACGCCGAACACCCGCCCCTTGCGCACGGCCGTCAGGCTGCGGTAGGCCGGGTCCGTGCGCAACTCGTGCAGTCCGCCGGCCGAGTCGCCAAGTTGCAAGGTGGACAGGTCCAAGAAAAGCACGTCCGGATCCCAGGCCACTATCTGTTCCTTGGCCACCACGGCCTGGGACAGGCTCTTGCCCTCGGGCGCGAGAGTGGCGGCCAGGTTGCGTGCGTTGGTGAACACGAAGGGCGGGTAGGACGGCTCGGTGGAGTGGAAGCCGTGCGGCCCACGTGCCGCGAGGCCGCCCACGTAGCAGGATATGCGCTGATCAGTCGGGATATCGCGCGTGCGCAGCGTCAGGTCGGCCTGGAGGGCGTCGAAGTAGGCGATGACCGCCTCGGCTCGCTCGGTCTTGCCCAGCACTTCGCCCATGAGGCGCAGGGCGTGATTCAAGTTTTGTCTGTCGTAGGTAAGGTTTCCGTACTTGAGCACGATTACAGGGATGCCTGTTTTGGTCTGCAGCAGTTCAGGCTCATGCCCCATGGTCGAGTAGGTCTTGAAGATCGCCTGCGGCGAGGGCTCCAGGTTCAGGATACGTTCGGGATTATCGTGGCCGCGAAACTCACCGAACACGGGCAGGTTCTTGAATTGCGGGTTGGCCAGGGCATAGGGCCGGGCGTCGAACGTGTTGCGCCGAGTCTCGATGTCGTCCACGGCCACGACGCGCTCCTGCGCCTGAAGATAGCTCAACAGGCGCAGGCATCCCGGCCCCGAGCAGATGACCCGCTCGACCTGGACTGGTACAGACACAGTGCGCCCATGGGCGTCGGTGATGGTGTGAGTCGGGCCGGCCAAGGCCGTGCTGGTGCATAGACAGAACAGCAGCGCACAGAGCAGTGAGGTGACGGGTAGTCGGAGGGGGTCCATTTTCAACCTCGTGTATATGTAGCATTAATATGTAACTCGTGCTACGAATATGCTTAGCGATTACCGAGTAGTAAGTCAAAGCGCAAGTAGCGCATCCGAATGGAAACAAGGCCGCTTAGCGGCCAAGTAGTCTGCGCCAGGAAAGGGAGCCCACTGGCATCGCTCGGCAAGGTATGTGACTAGCGCCGAATGCAGCCCGGATGGATACATGGATTGAGGAAGGGTAAGTTTGAACAACCAATTCACCCAATTCATCTGTGGCCAACAGCGGAAAAGCTGGAGTTTGGAATGGCGCATGGCTGAATTTAAACAATGGTTCGAGGCAAATTTCAAAAAAAAGGTTTTTGTGGTTGACGAGGGAAGACGAAAGACATAGATAGCTCGTCCGCCACGAGGCTGGGCCGAGTCTCCGTCAAGGAGAGGCGACGGTTCTGTGAAAGCTGAATTTTTCCGTTTGGACGAAGATTCCCCGACCATATTTGAATGGGGGCTGCCCAGCGGGGTGGTCGCAAAAAAAAGGTTGGCCGGGGAGTTGACGGCGCAAGGCAAACAGCCTAGATAGCCCGTCCGCCCGCGAGATGTCGCGAGTGGCTGGCGAAGGGGGTGCCCTTGGCCAGGCTTTACTGAGTAGGTGGCAAGGCTTGAAACAAGCCGAAAAAAAAGCCGCTGAAAAGAGTTGACGAAAGGGGCGAGGGCGACTAAGAAGCACACCTCGCGCCGGACGAAAGCTCTTGGGCGAAAGCCCGCGCACAAGTCCAAGCGGA